>CAZKTR010000671.1:0-2040 GCA_964555525.1 uncultured Pirellulaceae bacterium | reverse complement strand
GTATGAGCGGCGATTTCGAAAATGCCAACGGGAATCGTTTGACCCACCAAACGCTCGTTACCATCGAACACGACGATACGGTCACAGTGCGTCCGGCCCGTCAACTGTACCAAACCAGCGTCATCCGAACGCTCGTTGACCTTCGCGTCCGAACGCTTACTCGGCCCTTCGACCAAAACCTTCACGGTCTCACCGAGAAACTTCTGGTTGTCTTGTTCGCTGATTTCGTTTTGAACGTCCAGCAACTCGTTGTTACGTCGCTTCTTAACCTCAAACGGAACGTCATCCGGCATTCGCTCAGCTGATTTAGTTCCCGGTCGTTCACTGTACTTAAAGATAAAACTGTTCTTGAAGCGGCATTCCTTAACCAGTTTCACCGTCTCTTGAAATTCATCTTCGGTTTCACCCGAGAACCCAACGATAAAGTCGCTCGAAACCGCAGCGGCATCGCCGAGCGTTTCATTGATCCGTGCCATCATGTCGCGATAATCGGCGACCGTGTAGCCTCGTTTCATCCGCTTCAAAACCGCATCGCTTCCGCTCTGTAACGGCACATGCAAATACGGCGAACACTTTTCCAAATCACGAACAGCCGTCAATAAATCGTAGTCCATGTCTTTAGGATAGCTGGTGACAAACTTAATTCGCTCCAGGCCATTAATGTCGTGTAGCTTGTAGAGTAAATCAGCTAGTCGAGTCGTTTTGTTCAAACCCACATGCCGATAACTGTTAACAGTTTGCCCCAACAGCGTGATCTCTTTCGCACCTTGATCCGCCAAAAGCTTGGCTTCGTCAAAAATCAAATCAGGATCACGACCTTGCTCAGGACCACGAGTCATCGGCACGATACAGTAAGTACAAAACTTGTCGCAGCCGATTTGAATTCGCAAGAACGCTTGAAACGGCGTCGGACGCATCGTCGGATCACGCATCGGATCAAACGTCTCGTGGCTACGCTTGATGTCTTCAACTTTGCCGTCCCGACGACCAAGTCCAACAGCGGTGTGCTGACCGCCTTCTTGTCTAGCTTTTTGGATCAAGCCCGGAATCTCTTTTAGCTGACCAGGCCCGACAACTATGTCCACGTACGGTGCGCGTTGAAAGATCAGCTTTTGGTCTTTCTGGGCCATGCAGCCCATCACGCCGATAATCTTTTCGGGGTTCTTTTTCTTTTCGGCTCGTAGTCGGCCCAACGCACTGTAAGTTTTGTTTTCGGCTTGTTCGCGCACACTGCATGTATTGAACAAAATCGTGTCCGCGTCGCCAACATTATCGGACAGCTCGTAGCCTTCACGCCGTAGACTCGCGACCACCATTTCGCTGTCCAGCATATTCATCTGGCAGCCAACGGTTTCGATATATAGCTTGTGTGTTTTTGCAGGTACGTCGGTGGACATATTAGGCCTAGGATCGAGATCGATCGAAAAATGGGTTGAGAATCAGCCCGATATCTTACCAAGCCATGCGTTTTTTAGAATGCGAATTCGGGGGGAGACTTTCACCCGCCAGCAGGAAAAAACCCGTCTTTTTGGAGGCTGTAAGCCTAATGGCACTCACTTTTTAACTCCGAATGGGAGGCAGAACGATGAGGACTCGATATACCGGCTCACTTATTCCCTCGCTGTGAGCCGAACGCGCTAGCGTCGGGCCTTGCGTCAGGTTTTGGGTTGGGCGTTGCTAGGTTAAGCGACGTACTGTTAAGGCCCGACGCTAGCGCGAACGGCTCACAGGTACGTAGCCCATGGCTGGCTGCTTCGCTGCCTATACGATCTTCAATAACACCTGATAAATCGCGTCCGCAAAGAACATCAAAGCCACGCTGCCCACCGCGGTAATGCACAGCGGCACCACACACATCATCGGAGCTTCATGCCATTTTTGGGGCTCTTCGCCCTTGGGCGTCATAAACGCTCGGATCGGAATCGGCACCAGATAGGCAATATTCAATAGCGAGCTGATCATCAGCGCCCCCATCAGCCAAGCCTGACCTGATTCGACACAGCCGACGGCCAAGAACCATTTGCTCCACGAACCGCCGCC
>CAZKTR010000670.1:0-2042 GCA_964555525.1 uncultured Pirellulaceae bacterium | reverse complement strand
GCTCTTACAGCGCGCAACAGGGGCGCAGCTGCGTTAGAGCACGATCGTTGGCGATTAAGACAGTGCGACTAGGGTCGGGTTCGCTGGGATTTAAGAAAAATAAACTTTTAATCAATGCAAGCATCACACGCCAAAGACCAAGTAGCCACGTCTCGCCAGAGCGTGGAATCGATGGGTCCACCTTCTGGCGAAGGTAGCTACTATCAAGTAATTGGGTACTTATACAGCGCGGCAAAAACAAGCCCTAGAATTAGCCCAAAAACGCAGCCGTCGATGAAGTCGGTGATCTTTCGAGCTTGGAACCAAATCCGATTCAAAATCCCACTCGACGCGTAGGTCAAAATGGCAACGGTACCTGCGAACCGGAACACCTTCAGGAATGTTGTTTCGGGATCCGATGGAGGACAAGCAACGTGAGTGATGTATGCGATTACTGACGACGTGACAAAAAAGAACAATATCGTGAAGGCAATGTTCTTACCCATATTCATTGGAGTATAAACGTCCAAGCACCCCACAGGCCCCGCTTTGTACTTGGCGATAAAATCCTTATCGCTTTGCGCTTGTTTTTCGGTCGTGTATGGAAACATGTAGTTGCCTGGCGGAACATTCAGCTCACGAACCAACTCCATCACCTTGTCTTCGTTTTCCAACTTTTTCTTGTCGGCAAAATGGTGAGGGAGCACGGTCCAAGAGATAAAACTAGCTGTGTGCAAGGCAAACGTTGCGGCAACAATTGCCAACCATAAATCAATATAAAATTCCACGGATCGACTCCTGTTTTGGAAACGCAATACTGGCGCCAAACATCCGTTTAGCTTCCCATTCGTACGATTCTAATTCTTTGCGCAGATGCAATCAAACGGAGACAGTCGATTGTGATTGGTCTCGTTATTTCCGTCGCCGTAAAGGCGGGCCGCATCAAAATCCAACGGAAAATCACGGATCTGTTACAATTGTTGTCGATAGCTCTTTGCCGATACTTTGTGGCATCGGCTCAGCGGATTTTTTGGATACCTTGCGGATGTTGAATATGCTTGTTGATTTTAGTGGCTGTCGAAAAGCTAGTTGGGAAATTGCCGCTCTGTTTTTCCTGACAGTCACTTACCTGTGCGTGCCGCAACCAGCAACCGCACAAGTAATACAAAATGTTCAGCAAACGAAACCCAAAAACGTGCTCATTCTGTACGCCGACGATTGGCGACACGACACTTTATCGGTTGCGGGTAACCCGGTCGTGAAAACTCCGGTTCTGGATGACCTAGCGAAGCGGTCGGTACGCTTCACTCACAACTGCGTCACAACCTCGATTTGTTGTGTCAGCCGCGCGAGTCTTTTCACGGGGCAGTGGATGTCGGCTCATGGTTGTGAAGGCTTCAAACCCTTCAAAACCGATTGGAACAAAACCTATCCGGGCGTTCTAAGAGACGCCGGCTACCATGTGGGGCATGTTGGAAAATGGCACAACGGGAAATTTCCGGCCAAGCATTTTGATTTTGGACGGGCTTACCATGGTCGTCACTGGTACCCGCAGGACGACGGTCCCGAAATTCATGTGACCCAGCGAAACGAAAAGGACGCGTTGGAATTTTTAGAAAAACGTCCCAGTGACAAACCGTTTTGTTTAACCGTCGCTTTCTTTGCCACTCACGCAGTCGATAGTAACCCAAAACAATTTCTCCCACAGCCAAGTAGCCAATCGCTCTACCAAGACGTTCAGATCCCTGTGCCGTCAAACGCAAACGATGAATCGTTTCACCGGTTGCCAGAATTCGTGGCCAACGAAAAGAACGAAGGCCGCAATCGCTACCACTGGCGATTCGATACGCCCGAGAAATATCAAACGATGATGAAAAACTATTATCGTTTGGCAACCGAAGTCGATTCCACTTGCGGCCGAATTTTGGCGGAACTCAAAAAGCAAAACCTGCTGGAAGACACGCTGGTTATTTTCACAACCGACAATGGCTACTACCACGGCGAACATGGTTTGGCGGACAAGTGGTATCCGCACCAAGAGAGCATTCGCGTGCCTTTGATCG
>CAZKTR010000669.1:0-2049 GCA_964555525.1 uncultured Pirellulaceae bacterium | reverse complement strand
CCCATAAAGATGGCAACTTTTTTCATTGTATAGCCCTTTTTGTTTTTTAGTCGATTGATGATTTTAGAAATAAGTCTGAAGTCTGGTTCTATCGATAGCCATCTTTAACAATTGACTTATGAAATCATTGCACCACAGATATCGATAATGATTTTCTCTGACAACTTGGCGCTAGCTATCGACAAAAACGATCGATGCCCAACCAAAAACAATACAATGTCTGCGTCATCAAGTCCCTCGTCAAGCGATACTAGATCGAATTGTTCGTGCGACTCCAAATTCGGTTCAACGATCCTCAGTTCACCTATGTTGCGTTGCTGAATTTCTCTGACAATTTCAACCGCCGGCGATTCTCGTAAATCATCGATATCCGGCTTGTAAGCCAGTCCTAGGCAGGCAATCTTTGGATGCTTAAATCGCTCGGCTTTGGCCACCACTCGGTCAACGACCCAATTGGGTTTGGCTTCGTTGACTTCGCGTGAAGTTCGGATCAATTTGGTGACATCCGGAGCACAGTCGACCAAGAACCAAGGGTCTACCGCGATACAGTGTCCGCCAACGCCAGGTCCAGGGTTGAGAATGTTTACACGGGGATGATGGTTTGCCAGCCGGATCAACTCCCAAACATCTAGATTCAACTGATCGGCTAACAGCGACAATTCGTTGGCAAAGGCGATATTAGTATCGCGAAACGCATTTTCAACCAACTTAGCTGCCTCGGCGGTTCGGCAATGAGTCTTAAGCAATTTTCCAGTCACGAAAGTACTGTAAAATTCAGCCGCCTTTTGTGATGACGCCTCATCAATCCCACCAATAATCCTGTCGTTCTGGACGACTTCCCGCAGAATTTTCCCGGGTAAAACACGTTCAGGGGCATGGGCAAAATGAATTTCGCCTTTTTGAAAATCGCTTTCCTGCAGCACAACACTTTCGATTAGCTCAGTGGTCCCTGGTGGTGATGTTGACTCCAAAATCACCAAATTGCCCTGCTTCAGAAAGGGCACAATCGACTTGGTGGCCGAGCGGACGTAATCGAGTTGCGGACGCTTGTTTTCCGTAAGCGGTGTAGGCACGCAAATTATAAAAACATCGGCTTCAGCAGGCTCAACATGGGCCTTCAGGTTTCCAGTGGTGACGACCGCACGAACTAGAATATCTAAATCGGGTTCAACGATATGGGCTTTACCTGAATTGATAATCTCGACTGATTGAGAATTGATTTCGACGCCGTGGACTTTATATCCGCGAGATCCGAGCACTGCCGCGGTCGGCAAACCGATGTATCCCAATCCTACCACGCAAATTTTCAATGAGTGATCTAGTTTCATTTTTCGGCAATGTTGAATAGAGTGAAAATCGTAAATGTTAAACGTTGTTAAAGCGAAATCGCGCAAACAAACGTTCTTGCTTACACGATTCAGTTTCAGGCGGTCATTTGAATGAAGCTATGATGGATTGTCCAGTAAATCGTGCAATGTTTAGATATGTGAAATACATCGATTTTCCTGTTTTTCGGAGCAGCCTCGCTTTATTTTCCCCCAATTTGCATCTGACTGAATGGGGGAACCGCTACAATCCGAACCTTTGAGCCATCACCACGCACAAGTGAGACTGTTTGTTTGAGTGCTCAATCCTCAGAATTCGTCTTTCGCTAATCGTAAGCTACGCTCTCTCGGCCACCGTTGACACTTTATAGGTCGTTTTCAAATTGGCTTGGCCCATTCCTCAAAACTCTCTAGCTTCGATGTGGATGCCCGTGATTCATTTTAGCTCAACAAATTCCCGACAAAGCTCGTCAGACACACCAGACCTTCAGCCCACCTGCCTAGTCCTAGGAGCTGGTGGCGCCCGAGGTCTCGCACACTTGGGAGTAATGCAAGCTCTTGCTGAACGACAAACCGTAGTCGGCTCAATGCTGGGAGTTAGTATGGGAGCGCTCATGGCCAGTTTGTGCGCAATTACAAACAACCCCGAAGTAGCTACAGAGGAAACGCTAGGCTTCTTAAAGTCATCATCTGGAAGAAAAATCCGCGCAGCTGTTTTAGCCGC
>CAZKTR010000668.1:0-2050 GCA_964555525.1 uncultured Pirellulaceae bacterium | reverse complement strand
CAACAACTGGCAGACCCCTCGATCGAAAAGCGTGACGCCGCCGAGGCAGAACTGATCAAACTGGGCGTCATCGCCCTTAATTACCTTGACCCTGTCACCGACGATTCACCGCCAGATACCATCGAGCGGCTCGGCCGAATTCGCAAAGCACTAGAAACGATCGTTGTTGAAGCGGCGGCTAAGCCAACACAGATAACGCTCAAAGGAAATTTCTCAATCAAAGAAGCTACCGAAAAAATTGCTAAACAGTCCGGTAACAAAATCGTTTTGGCCGAAGGACTTCAAGCTCAAGAACAAAAATTCGACTTGGAAATCGAAAACGTTACGTTTTGGGAAGCCATGAAAGCTTTCGAAGCCAAGACAAAACTGCGAGCCAATACCTTTGGTGGCGATGCGGGCGAGCTATTACTGGCTCCTGCAACCAATGCCGTAACCGTTCCAACGGACTCCAGTGGAGTATTCCAAGCCAGCGTCTTGCAAGTTTCTGCTCGCCGAAACCTTGAAAACCCGGAACTCGATTACTGCGGCCTACGAATTCGAGTTCGCTGGGAGCCTCGCTTGGCACCGATCACACTTGCGATCCCTGGCAGCAGCGTGTCGGTGACTGATGAATTCGGCGACAAAGTGACACTGCCCAACCCAGAAGCAAACTTTTCGGCCGCCGTTCAACCAGAGATCCCAGAGGTCGAGTTTTCTATCCCGATCGGGCTAGTCGATCGCCAAGTCGAAACGATCAGCAAGCTCGAAGCGACGCTAAAAGCTGTTATGCCGGGACGATCAGAAACGTTTGAATTTCGAAAAATTGGCCGACTCAAGCCAGGCTACAAACAGTCCAAAGCCGGTGTTAGCGTCACCCTGAACGGGATTGAAAAGAACGAGGAACTCTTCGGGGTACTCGTTAAATATACGTTTGACCAAACCGGAGACGCCCTTGAATCTCACATGAGCTGGATTTTTGAGAACCCGCTAAAACTGATCGACAAAGACGGAAAAGAACATGAACCGCTTGCCAAAGAATCGGCAGGGCGCAACGAAAACACCGTTGGCATTCGCTACTACTTCGGCGACGACCCCTCGGCGATGACGCTCAAATGCGAAACGCCCGCCGCCATCGTGCCGACGGAAGTCAAAATCCTGCTGAAAGACATCCCGCTGCCGTAGAGGAGGCTGGAGACCGGAGGGTACATCCCCGGCAAAAGAACACAAGGTGCAAAGCGTTGCCTCTCCGCCCGGCGATTGGACAGACCGGAGGCACTGTCGCCACCTTTTTCGGCCAAGGCCGTAGGGGACCGAGACTACTTGCCGCAGTAGTCAATTGTTCGAGCAATCTCAGACTTCAGCTTAGAGCGATCGACAATGCGGTCAATGAAACCGTGCTCGAGTAAAAACTCGCTGGTTTGAAAACCTTCGGGCAATTCGATTCGAATCGTGGCTTTGATCGTTCTTGGCCCAGCAAATCCGATCAACGCTTTTGGCTCGGCGAACACCACATCGCCCAACGAAGCAAAACTCGCTGCGACGCCACCCATCGTCGGGTTGGTTAACACCGAGATAAACAGTCCACCAGCTTTGTCGTAACGAGCCAACGCGGCAGACACCTTTGCCATTTGCATCAACGACAAAATGCCTTCGTGCATCCTCGCACCACCACCAGAACCACTAATAATGATCAACGGTAAATTTTGCTCAGTTGCTTTTTCTACCAACCGAGCCAACCGTTCGCCAACGACCGACCCCATGCTTCCCATGATAAACTGGGAATCCGTGATTCCAATCGCCACTCGCCGAGCACGAATCATACCAGTACCGGTGATCGCAGCATCGGACAAACCTGTCTTCTTACGTTCGGCCTTCAATCGATCCGTGTAAGCTCGGCTGTCTTGAAACTCGAGCGGGTCGCCCGACAACAAGTTGCCATCCCACTCTTCAAACGTGCCCTCGTCAAGCACTTGTTCGATTCGCTGCATCGCCGAAACATACATATGATGCTCACAAAGCGGACAGACTCGTCGGTTCTTTTCGAGCTCCTTATGCCAGACAGGTTGCTTGC
>CAZKTR010000667.1:0-2050 GCA_964555525.1 uncultured Pirellulaceae bacterium | reverse complement strand
AGTTCAGGGGCACTGGCAATTCGCCCGAAGTCTGGCGACACCGGCTACGTAGCTGAGATCGCCAGGCTCGTTTTTTTGATCCGTTATCTGCTATGATGTGATGTACGCCTACATCTTTAAAGATCTCCTGCTTGAGCGTTTCAAGCAGGCGCTGAACCTTATTCAGCCTTTCTGCCGTACTCATCAAGACAGATAAGTTTTTGATAATGAATTTCCCCAAACTTGTTATCGCGGCAGCAATAATTTTTCAGGCCTTAGTTACTCAAACGTTTGCCCAGTCCAGTGTGACTCTAACAGCCACACAAGCCGCTCACGTTTTTGGTCGCGAAGCAAAATCCAATTTTGGCAAAGCGGCTACTCTAGAAATTAAGAAAAGCAAAACGGGAAAGCGGGACCGTCTTTGTTACGTGCAATTTGACCTTTCGAAATCCAAACCAACCGTTGAATCGGCAGTGCTTGACTGCACGCTCGTCAAACCCACGATGTCGCCCCTGTGGGTCGGAGTGAGCCAACAGGACTGGCAAGAGTCTCGTATTTCCTGGGATCGGCAGCCAAACAAAGTGACCCCCGTCACGAAGGTTCCAGCGATGGGTGGCGGCAAGCTATTGGTCGACGTTACCGATACGGTCAGAAAAGCTCAAAAAGCAAACATTAAGTTGCTGACCTTTGCCTTGTCGGCCACCGAAGTCACGAAAAAAACGATCGAAATCGTTTCTGATGAAAGCAAGGTCCTAGAAGAGCGGCCTCGACTGTTGTTGAAATTAAAAGGCAAGACGGACGCGATTCCAATTTCGGTTCATTATTCGGATACCGATCATGGAACGTTCGCCGGAATTAGCCCCGGCAAGATATCTGACCGCGAACGATTGGGTAAGTTCGGCGGGTGGAAGAAGTGGCGAATGAAGTCGACTGGGTTTTTTCGAACCAAAAAAATCGACGACTATTGGATGTTGGTTGACCCAGAAGGTTATGCATTTTTTGGGTTTGGTTTGAACTCGGTAACAGAAACGCCAGGGCTGAATCTCCCGCAAGACATCAAAGCAATTGGCTTCAATCACATGGGGTCATGGTCGGATGAGTCGATCCGAAATATTGCCTTCACGCCTCGTTGGAATTTTGTGCAGGAATTCAAAAACATTACTCCCGAAGTCAAACAAAGCTATTTAGAAAACGATTTACTGCCAGTACTCGATCCTCGCTTTCAACCGTTCGTGGAGAACGCGGCAAGAAAAGCAGCTGCCTATAAAAACAACCCTTGGGTGTTGGGGCATTTTACCGACAACGAAATTCCGTTCCATAAAACAATCCAGCTCGAGCAAAGCCTGCGACTTCCAAAAAGCAATGCGATTCATATCGCAGCCAAGCAATGGCTACAAAAGAAGCACGGTCGCCGCTTTAAGTTGGCTGATATTACCGAAGAAGATGAACTTCAGTACATGGGTTTTCTAGTGGATCGCTACTATCAGATCGTCACCAGTGCACTGAGAAGAAACGATCCGAATCATTTGATTCTTGGAGAGCGGCTTCATGCGTCTGCAAAGTACAACCCGCACATCATCGAGGCCGTTGGGAAATACAGTGATGTGATCAGCATTAACTTTTATCGCGATTGGGTGCCACCCCAAAGCACGCGGGCGATGTGGCGCGAGAAAGGCAAGAAACCGTTTTTGATTACCGAGTTCTACGCCAAAGCAGCTAACACCGGCATGGACAACGAAAACGGCGCCGGCTGGGTCGTGCCGACTCAGAAAGAGCGTGTGCAGCACTTTGAGAATTTCGCGATGGAAATGTTGGGAACGCCGAACTGTATCGGGTTTCATTGGTTCCGCTTCGTCGACGACGAAGGATCCAACAAGGGCGTTTACAATTTACAGTTCCAACCCTATCGAGAGCTTCAGAGCTCGATGAACAATATCTCTAAAGGGCTTTATCGACTTCGCAGTCAGCAGCTCTTAGGGGATCATAATTACGATGGGAAAGCTAAGAAGTAGACGTTGTCGCAAAAGAGAGTGAGCGACGACGTAGCTACGCTTGCCAAAGCGTGGAAGCC
>CAZKTR010000666.1:0-2051 GCA_964555525.1 uncultured Pirellulaceae bacterium | reverse complement strand
GATGGTCGATGTATTTTGTTTGAGACATTGGCTTTTCAGACGTTGACTATTTGTGGGGTCGTCAGTTTTTTTACAGCAGGAAGTTAAACGAGTTCTCTTTGGTGCCGCTTGATTCGAGTCACCGCGACCAAGCAAGCCGCTTGTTCGCTCTGCCCGCTCGACTCTAGGAACTCTTCCAACAACGGCAGCACGACTTTGGCAAAATCTTGATCTTCCATCGAAAAATCGCGCACCGTTTCGATCAAATTCAATTTTGCTTTGCGAGCCGAAATGGGCCTTCGCTTGACCGCCGTTTCTACGGTTTGTTCGTCCGGGTCTACCGTTTTTGCACCATAGTTCGCGGATACATTTTCTTTATGCTGTTCCGCTGGAGACTTACTACGCGACGGCGGACCGGGAGAAATCTCAAACAAGCTCCGCCGCAACAACCAATAAATATCTTCCGTGTCGGCCGGTTTTTTAGCTGGCCGATCGGGGACACCCGGCCCAAACTTTTCGACCAAGTCTTCGGCCGTAAGTTCTTTTTTGTTCTTGCGACCGATCTGAGTCTTCGCGATGTGACGTTCGGGCTTCCAATCTTCCATCACACCACGGTCACGGTACAGCGACCAAAAGGCTCGAATCACAAACGCTCTAACTTGGCGATCAGGGCTTTCCGTCAAACGGAACAACTCTTCCGGCAAACGCAATCTCGGATGCATCTCCAACAACCGCATCCCCAACGCCCGCGTCTGGGCATTGCGTGATTCACAAAAGGCATAAACCGCCTCAGGGGTAAGGCCACAGGGATCCAAACGATACCGTTTATGAGTCGGCGAATCATCACAAGTCATTGCCAACGCAACGAACTCACGGACCTCCGGATAGGGCGCATCGGACAACTCCATCAGTCCCTCCATCGACGGCTGCCAACGCGCGAACTCCAGCTTCGCCAAATCCATCGCGTACTGTCGCAGCTCAGGCTTTGATTCCAAGAACAAAGGCTTGACTCGCTCAAAAGTCAAAAACGAATCTGGAATCTCCGACCCCGGATCGACAGGGCGATCGGTTTCTCGCAAACAGATATCAGGATGATGCATGCGACAATAATGCAACGCAAACTGAGCCAAAGCAGCTTTGGAGCGAGTGCGATCGGTCATCCAACCCCAAAGACGCTCGCAGCCTTCGGTGACCGCCTCCCCCGAGAACTCACGTTGCTCGCCAGCCAGCATTTGCAAGAACGCAGTCTCGCTGATGATCGTGATCCCCGCGTCGCTTTGATTAAGACTTTCCGCTTTGACTTGCTTGGAACCCTTTCGGCCCAAACCGTATAACGCCGACCCTTCATCGCCAATCACCAAGTAATCCAACGACTTGCCGACGGTTTTAGAATTCTTACCTTTGGCATCGGAAACTTTCGTCTGAGCCTCACTGCGTGTCATCGTCGACAGCTTGCCAGTAAAGACAAACGACTGTCCCTTCAGATCAACTTTCGACTTCTTTTTCGGCTTGGCTTTCTTCGGCTCCGGTTGCTTGTCATCTGACAGCTTGGCAAAGTCAGCCGGCAAAAACGCTTTCGTCATCACCTCTTGAGCAAACTCGCGGTAATGAACTTCGCCGCGCTGCACCAACTCCATCAACCACTCAAAGCCCAAATCAGGCGGCGAAAACTGCCGCACATCCGATAGCCAATCAAAAATCGTTTCGCTTAAAAACAATTCTAGCTGGACATCATGTCCTTCATGGCGGAGCGTCTGCACGAGTTGGTTTTCAGCAAACGTCGGTTGGTAAGCAATCTCTTTGAGAAACTCGGCTTCAAAAACCTTCGGAGCAACCAAGCCATGCTTGACCCACTGAACCACCTGAACACACGTACGACTATGCAACAACAGACGCTGGAGAGTATCGACGGACAATTGATCGACGCCTAGGTCCTTTAATTGGTCGAGGCAAAAATCCTTGACTCGTTCGAGTTGCATGAAGTAGTTTGTTGAAAGCGCCTCAAACAACAACCCGACAAAAAATTCATGCCCGAGTGATTTCGGCTTGTGCAAAGCAATCAGGTACTCGGT
>CAZKTR010000665.1:0-2057 GCA_964555525.1 uncultured Pirellulaceae bacterium | reverse complement strand
TGAGAACTTCAGCAACCGTGGTTGAACTCAACGCCATCCGTTCGCGTTCGACGACTGTATGCGTGACGCCGTTCTTGAACGCGGCTCGTCCGGACATCAACGCCGCGCGGGTCGGTGAGCAGGTGGCGCTGACATGGAAATCGGTAAAACGGGTGCTTTGGTTGAACAGCGTGTCGATGTTCGGCGTTTTCAGAAACGGGTGTCCGTGGCAACTGAGATCGCCGTAACCTTGGTCGTCCGTCATGACCAGAATGATGTTTGGCTGCGCCGGTTCATCTGCGAACGAACCTGCTGGCGTAAAACATGTGGCTATCAGCAAAGCCGCAAGGCGGCAGAAGACGGGTAGCAGGAGCGGATGTCGTCGCATTTGGTTTTGGTTCTTGTCAAGTGTGTAGAGTTTTCTGAGGCAGTTTTAGCGTCTGAGTTTAGTGCATCAAGACGGCGACTAAAAGATACAGGAGGCTCAATGAACTAGGTTTCTTGTCTGTGTTCGGTAACAATGGCCCTTGAAAATATAAGTTGTTTTGGACAAAGTGAACTTATGAATGCCGAGGGAAACGATATTGTTGAAGTTGAAACGTCCAAGGGGCATGAACTTAACGCCTCCAGTTTAATCGGGGCTTATGTTCTGACCATTGTCCTTTTGGTTGTTGCTGCGGTAGCGATTGTGGTTGCCACGTCGGTGTTTTGGTTTGGAAGTGGCGGCCGGCAAGTCGTGGTTAGTGTATTCAGTGGTATGTTGTTGTCATTGCCGGTGTTGGTGTCGCTGTGGGCTGTCCTGGGAGGGCAGGTATGGTTCGTTCGCGTTCCACTTGCGTCCCTTGCGTTGCTGACTCTGTTTGGGGTATACATCGGAACGACCAGTTGTCTTGAATCAAAAATTCATTATTACTTTGTTTGGCTTTTTGGCGGAATCACACTTCTGATCACCGCCTCCGTGCAAATCCCGCTTTGGATTATTCGAGCTTGGCAGGGCGTGACGATTAGCAGGCAAGCGGCGAAATCTGACGCCAAAATCCAATTTACGATCAAGCAATTGTTGATAACTACGACCACCCTTGCCTTGGTTGTGCCGGTGCTGCGATGGTTTGCGATTTTCGAAGGCTTTCAGAATGCGCTTGGATCAGAACGAAACGAAGGTCTTGGATTATGTGGAATCATTATCGGCATGTTAGTTTTTCTAGTCTTGCTTTCGGTGTTGATCGTCTTTTTGCCTAAGCTTCGAGTTTGGTGTCTGGGTATTTTAGTGTTGGGGATTGCCACGCTTCCGTTAGCTGTTGTTCCATTAGTTTTGTACGTGCTTGGCGAACGCGCAACCGATCGGGAGTGGATGGGCATGGCAGCAAACGTTGTTGCATTTTCAGCATCCAATGCAGTAACGATGATTGTTGTTTTATCGATGTACTATGCGTTGGGATTTCGTTTGAGAAAGCGGCTCGCATAAGGCGTGCGAGCCCAAGTGCCACTACCGAAACGTACGTCGTCGACTGTTACCCCAGAAATGCATTGGCCGGTTGGGACGAAGTTCGACCGGCATTTCGCGAATCCACTGGCGGTCTTCCGGTCGGGCAATGACGTAAGGGTAAAGACGTTCGTTTGTCTTATCGCCAGAGATCCTCACCTCGGGAATTGGCCGAAATATCGGCGGTAGATTTCCGCGAATTGGAGCCCCATTCAGTATTGGGCGAGCAACACGTTGTGCTTGGGTAAAGCCCGCCATCGAAAAAATAAAAACAAACGCAATTAACGCTAGATTCCAAGTTCGCATCCACAATCCCTTAGTTTCGAATTCAAAATGTCTTATAAGTGGTTCGGAAGAATTTAACTTGCTTACACTCCGGCGTAAATTAGTTTTTTGTTGTCATCGTAAAGATCTTCAAATTCTCGCTATTTTGTTGGGTGTAGCTGGGCTCGCCAGAGTTCAGGCCTTAGGGAATACAACCCGAAGGCTGGAGACGTCTGGTTACCTTCTTGGCAAATCCTCGGACTGTTTCCTAGATTTTGGCGGTGATCGTCTCTGTGGACCTGTTGTGTAGACTATTTATCCACGAAACTAT
>CAZKTR010000664.1:0-2084 GCA_964555525.1 uncultured Pirellulaceae bacterium | reverse complement strand
CGGTCACCGTTAACAAAGTTTGCGGGTCGGGTTTGAAATCCGTCATGATGGCGGCACAAGCCATTCGCTGTGGCGATGCTAATGCCGTTGTCGCTGGTGGGATGGAGAGCATGAGCAACGTCCCGCATTATGCTCGTCGCCTGCGAACCGGCCAGAAACTGGGTGACCTATCAATGGTCGATACCATGATCGCCGACGGTCTGACTTGTGGCATGGAAAGCTGCCACATGGGCATGCACGCTGAATACACCGCCAGCAAATGGGATGTTACTCGCGAGCAACAAGACGCCTTCGCCGCAGAAAGCCAACGACTGGCTGCGGCAGCTTGGGAGCAAGGCTGGTTCAATGACGAAATCGTCAAGGTGACCGTCAAGTCTCGCAAAAGCGAAACAGTTGTCGAAACCGACGAATGCGTCCGCGGCGACACCACCGCAGACGGTCTCGCAAAACTTCGTCCAGCCTTTGACAAAACCGGATCGGTCACCGCAGGAAACGCATCGACTCTCAGCGACGGTGCAGCGGCAGTGGTCGTCACTAACGAAGAAATCGCTAAGCAGTCTTCGGCACCAGTGAAGGCTCGCATCTTGGCTTACCACACTAGTGGCGGCGAGCCTAAGGATTTGTTTGTGGCACCGGTCGCAGCAGTTCAGGGTGCATTGAAAAAGGCGAACCTTTCCGCCGACGAGATCGATGTTTTTGAAATCAACGAGGCCTTTGCATCTCAGATGCTCGCTTGCCTCAAGCAGTTGAATTTGGACCCAAGCAAAGTCAATCCACAAGGCGGTGGCATTTCGATCGGGCACCCGATCGGAGCCAGCGGTGCGAGATGTCTAGTGACATTGATGCACACTTTGAACCGAACCGGTGGTCGACTGGGCGTGGTAAGCCTGTGCTTGGGTGGTGGCAATGCGGTAGCGATGGTGATTGAGAGGCAATCTTGAGTCAGTGGAAATCAAAACTAGAAGAGATTCGCAAGCAAGCCGAACAAATTAAAATCGGCGGCGGCGAAAAAGCAATCGCCCGACAACACTCGAAAAATCGTTTGACCGCGCGTGAGCGCATCAATCAATTGATCGACCCAGATTCCGACTTTTTAGAAATCGGTTTGTGGGCCGCGTGGGGCATGTACGAAGAATGGGGCGGATGTCCTTCAGCCTGCGTAGTTTGCGGTGTCGGTAAAGTCGCCGGTCGCTTAGTAATGATTGCTGCCAATGACGCGACGATCAAAGCAGGCGCGTTTTTCCCGATGACTTGCAAGAAACTTTTGCGAGCCCAGAAAATCGCGTTGGCCAATCACCTGCCAACCATTTACCTGGTCGATTCGGCGGGCGTGTTCTTGCCGTTGCAAGACGAGATCTTTCCCGACGAAGACGATTTCGGTCGGATCTTTTTCAATAACTCAGTCATGAGTGCCAAAGGCATTCCACAAACTGCCGCGATCATGGGTAACTGCATCGCTGGCGGTGGCTACCTGCCAGTGCTGTGCGATCGATTGCTGATGACCGAAGGGTCTAGCTTGTGTTTGGCCGGGCCAGCGCTAGTCAAGAGTGCGATCGGACAGGAGGTCTCGCATGAGGAGCTTGGTGGCGCGAAGATGCATGCTCAAATCAGCGGCACGATCGACTTCCGCGAACCTGATGACGAATCATGCATCAAACGCCTGCGTGAACTAGCCGAACAACTTCCGGAAGATGCACCGCAAGCTCCCTATCGTCGCTCTGAGAGCAAGCCTACCGAGCGGCCGGTCGAAGACGTTTATGAAATCACAAGCTACGAAGCAGGATCGCAGTTCGATGTCCGTGAAGTAATCAAGTGCATCGTGGATGCTGATTCGACTCAGGAATACAAACCCGAATTCGGCCAGTCGATCGTTTGCTCTTATGCTCGCATTGGTGGTTTTCCGGTCGGCATCATTGCAAATCAGCACCAACCCATTAAGTCGGAAGACCGTGGCCTGCAATTTGGCGGGATCGTTTACGACGACAGCGCCGACAAGGCGGCTCGGTTCATCATGGACTGCAACCAAAACTGGATGCCGTTGGTGTTCCTGCAAGACGTGGTCGGGTTCATGGTTGGACGCGATT
>CAZKTR010000663.1:0-2085 GCA_964555525.1 uncultured Pirellulaceae bacterium | reverse complement strand
TTTCAAACTATGAGTCGGCTTTTTGGATTCGCCCGACGGCCCAAACCGGCACTGGACAATCGAGCGACTCAGCAACCGCTCGGAAAAACTCCGACTCCGCGACTGTGATTTCATGATCGTAGGTAATCAAAACTGCGGCCGCATGTAAGAACTGCTTTTTCACCGCATGAGAAGCACGGTGAAGATGTTGCATGCAATCCTCCAGCTGTTCAACCTCCCAGACTTTTAACTCCGCTTTGCTTTCAGCCGCTTCACCAAACCCAGCTACCTGCATCGCCAAACGATATGACGCCAATACCTGCTCTGGATCGGGCTCTTCAGAATGCTCAAGCACGCTACCAGAAACGCTTGCCGTCGCAAAAGCTGAAAGCATCATCTCAATCTGCTTTCCAAGCTTCGCCGTCGTCTCGTACCGAACCCGTTTAGGACGCGTCACAGAAAACCTGCGATCCAGATGCATCAACAAGTGATGTCGAACAACGAATTCAAACAAACTCGTTTTATTATCAAGCCGAACGAGTCGAATAACGGTCGCGCGGAACCGCTGATACTGCTGAGGAGAAAGTTCACTTAGCGACGCCTGAATCATCTCCATCACGGGCAAACGAAAAACCAATTGCAAAGTATCAACCTTGGGCAAAAGCCTCTGAGTCACTTCCAATGAAGCCGCCCCTTCATCTCTGCCGATCAAATTCATTTGCTCGGCTCGCATTGATTTATCATCGCTACACAGCAAAGCAAACGCGACGCACCGAGCACCAAACGGGTCTCTTGCGGCCACGATGATATCATCGTCGATCGTTTCAATCATCGCCCGAGAACGATCGACATCCTGCTGACTGGGTGAGCCGATCGTTGCAATCAACAGTGCCGGATCAAACGAAAACTTACCCGCAATATTCGCTGGAAAGATACCCCTCAGTGGATTCACAGAATCCAATTTCCGCATCTGTTCCTGTTCTTTTTCAAGCCGCTTCGCCTTGGCTTGAGCCATCCGTTGACGAATCGACAGATAGCCCTTGAAGTCGCCATCAAACTGGTGGTCAATTTTTTGAATTCGAGGAACCAATGGGGGATGAGTCGCAAGCAAAGAAGACAAACCAGACGAAAAACAGCTCGCAAAGTACATATGACTCAACTGCTCTGCTTCCCACGACTTAACCACCGACCCAGCACTCGATACGCCAATCATTTTTAACGCACCACCAATGCCATTTGGATCGCGAGTAAATTGAACCGCCGAAGCGTCCGCCAAGTATTCGCGTTGTCGCGAGATGGACGCCTTAATCAAGCGGGCGAACAACTGCCCGATCAAACCAAACGCGACCAAAGCGCCGGCGACGGCCAAGATCAAAATAATCGCTTGACCAGAATCCTTATTCGACCTACTTCTTCGGCGGCGGCCACTCCCGACTGAACGGAAAATGAAGTAACCAATCAATGTCAGGACCTGAATGCCAAACAATACACCGATCAAGCGAATGTTCATCCGCATATCGCCATTTAGAATGTGGCTAAACTCATGCGCAATCACGCCTTGTAATTCGTCACGGTTCAACGTTTCAATCGTGCCACGGTTAACCCCAATCACAGCGTCCGATGGTGAATAGCCAGCCGCAAACGCATTGATACCGGGTTCGCCATCAATAATGTAAACCGGCGGAACCGAAACCCCGGAAGCCAGCGCCATCTCTTCAACCACGTTTAACAAACGTCGCTCTTGCAGGTCAGTTGTTCCTGGGTGTACGCGAACTCCTCCTACCGAAGTCGCTACTTGCTCTCCTCCAGATCGCAACTCCAACGTTTTGTACAAACTTCCGCCGCCGATCACTAGCAAAGTAAACAAGGTGACACCGACCAGCAGTTCCAAATTGAATACTAAGCCCATATTGTCAGGAGCCCCCATCGCAAACACCAGCACCAGCACCAAGTAGATACCGGCGACGATGGCGATGATGGCCAGAACATAAAGCAGGAAAAGCCACTTGGTTTTACTTCGCGACAAATCCTGAGCAGCAAAAAAGTCCACGGGTTGCCTTGCTTGTTAGTCGAGTCACCTGATTAAAATTGCGTCACAACGTCGGC
>CAZKTR010000662.1:0-2087 GCA_964555525.1 uncultured Pirellulaceae bacterium | reverse complement strand
CCGGCGGATTTAGCATCGGCTATCTTTCCTACGACTGGAACTTAAACACGCAGAGGTAGTTTATTTAGGCTGGAGGGTAGGAGGCTGAAGGCACTCACTTTTTAAGCCACGATAGTGGCGACATATTGCAGCCCCTGGCGTAAGCCAGGGGCTGACGCTTTACCTATGGGCGCTACTTGTGAGCCGTTCGCGCTAGCGTCGGGCCTAAACACAATGTCGCTTAATCTAGCAACGCCCGACGCTAGCGCGTTCGGCTCACAACGAGGGAATATGTGAGTGCCATTAGGCGGATGGGCGACCCAAGAATTCGTCTAACGGCAACACTACCCAACTAGCGTCCTTTTAACGCGCTTCGATCGCTCCCATGTCAATCGGACCAATGAATCGGCTCTGCCCTGTTACACCAAAAGAGAAATGGTCGCCGGTATTGAGACCTCGATTGCGTGCCGGACTCGATCTGGACGGTTCAAAAGTGCCGGAAATCAACCGAGCATTGGCGTTAACGTTACTGATGTCGAAGTCGATTTCTCGCGTGGGTCCATCAAACAAATTGAAAAAGAAAATCGCCTCGGTGGAGTCAAACTGAAACGCAGCGAACCGATTGGGGGCTGAAATGAGAATGTTGTTGTAAACGTAGACACGCTCCGATTCCGATACCGTCACCTCTCCACCAAAGTCAAAACTACCCAGATTATTCCTGCACGTATTGTTACGAATACGAACGTTCTGACTCATAAAGCAATGAATTCCTTGCCCACCGTTGTCGTAACATAAATTGTTTTCGATGGTTGTTTCACGGTCGTACCTTACCCCATTTCCAGTGGGCTGTTGCTCGTTAAAATAGTCATCGACCACAATTCCGTTGCCGTCTGTGGGGCGGCCGAAGTCAACGTTGTTGACAAAATTCCGATTATTGAAACAAGTGTTGTTACGAATAATAACGCCAAACCGTCGATCGTCATTTCCACGATACTGAGGCTGATAAACCGAGATCCCGCTGTGCTGACCGGGGTTAAAAAACGCGTTGTGGTGGACGACATTCCATTCACAAAGGATCCAATCCGACTGATCAAACCCAATACCACCGCCAAAACAATCACGCACTCGGCAATTCCTAACGGTCACGTGATGGCAGCGCACAAAATCAATTCCTTTGGTTTGCCCTGTCGAACTAAAGTTGGTCACGTCAAACCCAGTGATCGTGATATAACTTTGGTCTTCTGTCGAAAAACTACCAAACAAGCGCGCTCCGTGATGTCTTTCAGACCGAATCGTTATTTCGCGGTTGGCTTGGCCGCTTTTTCGAATCCGCACGTTCTGGTTGTACTCTCCAGGAAGCACGACCACTTCGTCACCCGGTCTCGCTTGGTTACAGGCGCGTTGGATCGTTTGCCATGGCGTTGAGCGGTTTTGAGCTTGGGCGCGAGAGCGTTGGTTGTTGCCGTTGGTGGCGACATACAAGATGTCCGCAAAACCGGTCTGAGGAACCAATGCCAAACTGCAAACCATCAGCAACAAAAAAACAATGATCGTCGGGATTTTCATTTGTCGTGATTGCATGATTTTTACTCGAATGAATTAAGCGATGCCCAGTCGGAGGATTGCTGCAAATTATCGACACGAGGTCGGAGATGTCAAATTTCGTACTACCCTAATTGGAAACTCGGCTAAAACGAGGCTACGAACTAATCCCACCGCGTTTATATTTTTGGCTTTGCCATCTCAACAAATCCAAATCGCCAAGGCCCCGCAAACTTACTAATTAGCGTCTCTCGAAACTGTCCAACTGACGGTTACTTGCAGTTTTCTTTGGAAAATATGCTATTTTTAACGTTAGCGTTTGAAATTACGCCTAGTGAACGTTCTAATTTTCACACCGACTGCCAGTTGGCGGTCGCCATCGGCTACTTAAAACTGGTAACTGATTAACAAACTTCTGAGGTGATTAAAGATGGCAAAGTATGTATTCATTGGCGCAATTGTAGTGGGCGCCGCAGTATTGATTTCAAACGGCTGTGGTGGCGTCAAAGACCGAGTCGGCGTGGTCGCTGACAAGGCGCTAAAGCAAATTGACGACATGATTGGCG
>CAZKTR010000661.1:0-2088 GCA_964555525.1 uncultured Pirellulaceae bacterium | reverse complement strand
CCAAAACGATGTTGGAAAACAAAGTCATCGTCTACGACGACAGTTGCCCGATGTGTAAGATTTACACCTATTGGTTTGTCGCGGTGGGTTTACTCAAACAAGAAAACCGCGTCGGATTTGCAACAGCATCCCAAGAGATTACCGCAAACATTGACATGGATCGCGGCCGCCACGAAATCCCGTTGTACGATCGCGACACCGGTGAAACGATCTACGGCTTAACGGCAATGACCCACATTTTGGCCAGCCGCTGGATTTGGATGAAGCCGGTTTTTGAATCAAAGCCGTTTCATTGGATCTTTCACCCGATCTATCAAATCATCACCTACAACCGACGTGTGATCGCCGGTTGCAAGCATTGCTGCGGTTTTGATTGTGCTCCAGACCTGCACAAATTTTACCGCAGCGTCTACCTTGGACTCGCCGGAACGTTCATTCTGTTTGTGACGGCGCTGCTGATGATCAATGAAACCTTGCTTGGTTCAATCGGCCTCGGGCTGATCGCGGGGTTTGGTTGCTATGGACTGATCGCCGGATCGATTCATCGGGTCGCAAGCGGATCACTTGCCGGCTGGAACTTTGCTGGCAACTACACGACCACTGTCTTAATCGTTGCGGCGGCGTTACTGCCCGGCATCCTGCTTGGCACAGCACTACCAGACACGTTGCTCTGGGCGACTGCTGCGACGGCAGCCCTGCTGGGCGTGACGGAAATCAAACGGCGAGACCTGTAGAATAATTCCAATATCGAATCCAAACTTTCGAATGCCTCCCAAACGCCTCCTAACCTAAATGGCTTTTTGGCAAATCGATGGAAATCATACTTGAACTGCTATTGGAAATACCGCTCCGAATCCTCGGTGAAATATCTATACAAATCATCTTCATCACGATTGGCTATATCTTCATCACGATTGGCTATTTTTGGGGCTTCTTTCCAGTGCTGTTCTTCACGCTAGGCCTAATCGAGCCCGGACCGATTCGCCACTGCGACGAAAGCGGCGCCTTCTATCGCTCACAAGGCATGAAGTTTTGGCACATTACTTATTCCGTGGACGGCAAACAATACTTACCTGCCGAGACGGTGGCGTTGGTGGGATGGGGTTTGATCGGGCTGATCGTCGCGTTCGTTTTTTTGATCGTGCACGTCATCGGATAATAGCCGGGCTGCAAAAGTTGCCAAGATTTTTGCTTAAGTTTCGAATGACAGTGTAAGAGAAACCCACCAGTAATCTTTCGGAGTCAATTTTTTAATGATCGTTCATTACAAGATGTTTAGTTCGTCATTTAAAACCTGGCCGACCCTTTTTAATGAAGCTTCTGAATTTTCTTCCACGCTAGGGGAGGGCAGGCTGATTAATATTTCTCACAGTTGTGACAATGGCACGGCTGTCGTAACAGTTTGGTACTGGGACAAAAAAAACAGTAGTTTTCACTAAACTCGGGGCACCGGCAATTCGCACGAAGTCTGGCGAGGCTGTCGCTTTCTTTAATCTTCCCACAGCTATACGCGGCGGCCATTGGTCGCGGATGCGCCTCCCTAGACGAAATAGAGTGGTGGGTGTCTCCAATATTTAGAAAACGAACCAAGTTCTCAGTCAATCTGCAGCGTATCCGAACCAGATGCTATAAATCTTGTCTGTTGATTAATGTTTCTCAGCTATCTTATTCCGGCCATGGCTCAATCAATTTCTATCACTGCTTACTCGACCGCGCTCTTTTCGACATGGATTTTCGTCGAACAATACAGCATCCTTTTTGACTGTGGTGATGGGGTGGTCAGTTCTTTGCTTCAGAAATCGCGCAAAATAAAACACGTTTTTATAACGCACCCAGACCGCGACCACATCACAGGCTTGTTTCAATTCAATCAACTCAACGGCCGCGATGGACTAACAGTTCATTACCCGAAGGACGCCGGCTCCTTTCCAGCACTCGCCGACTTCACAGCCAAATTCGATCCTCATACCTCCGGCACGACTTGGAATCCGATTTCTGCGGGCGACTCAATCGCCGTTCGAAACGATTTGCAGGTTCGAGCGATCCGCAATCAACATGTCCCTGCCGATCCATCGGTCATGAAGAGCC
>CAZKTR010000660.1:0-2094 GCA_964555525.1 uncultured Pirellulaceae bacterium | reverse complement strand
ACACGGATTTGATTCCGTCTTTGAGCAACTTTTGGTTTGCCTGGACCAGCGCTAAGCCAACCGCAACCAGTGGTGTCATCAATGGAGCAACCAGCATCGCGCCGATCACGACTGCACCCGAGTTTCGGGCCAAACCCAATGCCGCGATCAAAGTCGCCAAAGACATCAACGCCACGAAATCAAAATCAAACTGCGAATTACTATTCAACCGGTCGACCAGTTTGGCTCGATGTTCGCGATCAATCTGCGGCACAAAGGAACGGATCGAATGCTTAAACTTATCCCAGACTTGGTCTGTGAACGGCGTGCCGCATCGGAGCATCGCCAAGCCAACTTGCCGTTGACCGTGTTCACGTTGCAATTGGTCCATCAGCCGCCGCATGACTTTGCTGCTGCGAGTACCAGCAACAATCAGATCGAATTGGTTCAACACCAACTGGTTGGCTCCGTCGACAAAGCTATCCGCAAACGCCGCCAACTTGCGAACCTCAACATTGTTGGATTTAAAACCTTTGGCAATTTCGTTCAGGTGGCGGTCGGCAATTTCTTGAGCCACCGCGGAATCTTTGGGGCGGACGTAGAGCAGAGTAATTTCTGCGGACATTGAACGAGCCAGTTGAGCGGTTTTGGTGAGCGCGAAGTCGTCGTCTTTGTCTTGTTCGCCTTCGCAAAGCAACAGCAAGCGACGAGGCTTGGCCTCGGTCGAGTCGTCGGTGGTCGGAGGTTCCGGCGGGCTGCCTTCAATACAAATCACTTGGCAATGAACCAAGTTAAAAAGTTGCTCGCTGGGACAGTGTTGAGAAGCGTTATTGTTCTTGGCTGGCATAAACGCCGGCAACAGCAACGTTTTAATGTCTAAGTCGGGCAGCTTTTCAGCAAAGGCTGCTTCGGGATCAGGGCCTTGGATCTCATGCACCGAGACCACGATGCGATCGTGGTCGGTTGATTCGTCGCCGTCGGCCACGTTGGCTTTGATAATGATTTCTTCTTGATAGCCGGACGACAGCGTTTCAAAAATGGCGGTGTGAAGTGAGCCCGCGTCTTCGTCGGGTTTGGCGAGTTCGGTCCAATCGGTTTTGCCTTTGGTCGTGCGTGGGACAACGATCTGCAGCGGTACATGGGCAGCCCGAGCAAACTCGATCGACCAACAAATGAGACTCTCCGCACCGGAATCGTTGTTGATGTAAACTGCGACGGACATTGGCAAGCTTCGTGGGGGTAATGGGATGGACTCTTTAGAGTAACATCCTCTGCCCTACTAGGTCCACACGAGCTTGACCGTGCCGCTGGCTTTTTGAAGCGTTTGGAATTTCGCCCCGCCCAATCGAAATCCGTCAGTGTGGAATAAAAGAACACTAATTCTCACTAATCGACACTAATCAAAACCGCGGTGTTCAAGACCGCATATTGGGATTAGTGGTATTTAGTGAATTATTAGTGTTCCGTTTTCCGCGCGCACTTATTTTTGCTGAGCGATCGCTTGATTCAAATGGTGCCGCACGAGCCGTCCGCTGACTTCGCTTTTGGCCAACAACTCGTTTGCAACCGCCTCGACTGCCACCGCATGTGCGGGATCGCTTAATAAGTGCTCCGTTTTATTGATTAGGCGTTGTCGCAGTTTGTCCAGTTGTCGTTCGGTGCGCACGCGCGAATCTAGTAGACGATCCACCGCACGCAAATCAACCGAAGCCCCTTGCTCGCAGTAGCGACCAGTGAAACTGGATTCGGCGACCATACCGGCTAGCAAAATAATGACCTCGTCTTCGAGCCAATCGTCGGTGGGTTTAGATCGGCCCTTTTCAAACATCACCGCGCCCAATCGGACTCCACCTGTTTGCAGATTCGCTTGATTGATCGTCGCTTTTTTGATTTGCCGCCCCAGCGAAATCGCGGCCACCGCATGCCCGGATTCGTGATAGGCCGTGGCAATGCGGTCTGGGTTGTCGGGAGGAGTTTCCGAGTTCGTTTGTTTCTTCGATTGAACTTCGTCGTTCGAATTCGAACCTTGGCGGTCAGCATGGTCTTTCATAAACGACATGGTAACGAATTCCGGTTAGGTCGAGTCAAAAAAGAACACCAATTCTCACTAATCGA
>CAZKTR010000659.1:0-2095 GCA_964555525.1 uncultured Pirellulaceae bacterium | reverse complement strand
CTGCCCTGAGTCGAGCTGCCTTTTACTGGTTGCTGGGTAGTACTGCCCGATTGCGCCAGTAATTGTCCCGCAAAGGCTGCCACGATCGCAATTGCCAATGTCGTTTTTAAGAAGCGTTGGAAGTTAAACATACTATTCATGTCTTACTCGTTTTAAAGAATTGAAAATTGTTATCGGTAATCGTTTGTCCCTCGAACGCAATTTAGTATACGTTCTTTCAATCAGGCAACAAGCGTATAGACGACTTTGAACTCAAACCCTTACTGCCACAAAAACACATTTAAATAGGGGAGCCGGAACCGCTCTCAATGTGAGTCGTTTTGGCGCTAGCCGGTTTATAAAAAACGAAACTGTGGGCTCAGCTTCAACCTAATTTACTTAACTGGAACAAAGCACCAGCTTCGTGATGACCAACGAAAAAAGCTGAGCTTCTTACTGACTGTTGGGGAGTCACTAAGAAAGCTCAACCTCTGGCGGATAGTTACATCCGCGCCGGAAACCACTCAATATTTTATGTCATTCGTTCGCAAAAAACCCGTGCGACTAACTAGTCGCTGGATTCACCGGAAGTCATCCAACGCACGCTGGGTCAGCCCGAACCGCTTCAAGGGCTGCTTTGGTGGTCGGATAAACCGCTAGTAGCTTTCCAAGCTTCGTGATCTCCATTACTTCGGCAATGCTTGAGCTCAGGTGGGTTAAGTAGATTCGACCACGTTTTCTGGCGGCGTGCTTACGAGCACTCAACAACGACGCCAAAGCCCCGCTGTTCAAGTGACCAATCCGATGGCATTCGATGATGATATAACGCGTCCCTGACTCGATCATGTCACCAACGCAATCAAAAAAGTACTTCCGACCGGCTTCATCGAGCTTCCCATTCACTTCAACAACCGTCACCGCTTCAGATACTATTCGAGTTGTGTAGTCGATCATGGAACTTCCGTTTGTAGCCTGAATTCTCTCCTGAACTACGCGTTTGACAGTAGCAATCCCATAGCCTTACCCCAAAAACAGATCATTCCTCGCTACTACTCGAATACACCCTCTATTTCAGCAATCCGCCGTCGTATGAGCTGTTTTTTTCCGCCAGTTTAGGTTGCTTCCCAAAATAGGCCACTAACGCTCCAGCTAGCAAAATCGCCAACACCAACGTGAACTCGACCCACACGAGGCAGTGATCGAAGAAGTCGTGGCCCACGTACCTCGTGCCCATGAAATGATAAGGATAGTTCTTTTCGGTAAACCAAAACCGCAAGTAATAAACAAACAGAATCAATGAAACGAACAGCCACCCCTTGTTCTTGGCGAAACAAACCAACGGCATCGCCCAGGCCCAATACCAAGGATTTTGCGTGGGCTGTAAATAGAAGAACACGCCAATAATCACAAACAACAGATTGGCAAGATCCTCCGGTTCGTTCGTCCACCAGAGGCGATAGAAAACAAACAGATAAAACAAGCCAAACATTCCCACCGTCGCTACTCGAGCAACGTAGTAGGCATGGTTGCCTTCGTAATCTTGGAACCACTTCACCCGCGTCTCATTGGGAACAAACACGTACCACGGCGGCCCGTCCTCGCGCCAGTCATATTCAACATTTTGATAGATCCCGCTAAAGATCGCATCGTTCATTCGCCACTTCGTCATGAATGCCTCGAGCCCGTCTGTTTCTTCGGGGCCAGCTTCCGTTTGAGAAATATGAACCGCGACAGGTTGGTTGGCAGGATTCCACATCGGCCTCATCACCAACCCAACTCCCAATCCAAAAGCCATTCCAAACACCAATGCGCATGTGAACCGACCTCGCATAAACAAAAACATCAACATCGCAGGCATAAAGATTACCGGAAACAGTTTTGCACCGACTCCACACGCGAGCAAAAAGCCGCTAACCAAGCTGGCAATAACCAGCGATAGTTGCGACTTCGCATGCACGTCTTTCTTACCTACGACCTCGCCCGCGGGAAGCGCGAGACCATGAACATGAGAAGTCAAGCTTGCCGACCGCCGTTTTATCAACTGACATGCGATCCATAGAAAGACTGCAATCGCAGCGGTCATAAAGAAAATTGCAATAGAATCCAAATGCCCGCC
>CAZKTR010000658.1:0-2098 GCA_964555525.1 uncultured Pirellulaceae bacterium | reverse complement strand
ACTCGCCTGCCTAGGAGGCAGTTATGAAGAGCTTATGTTTATTTGCGAGCATCGTTTTCTTTTCGTCGATTACGATGGCGCAAACCCCGCTTCAATCCTCTATATCCACACCATCGATTCCACTAAATCCTAGTTCGTCGACCAATCCGGTTGTTCAATCTAAAGAAGTCTCAGCATCGAAAGAAGTTACTCAACCTGTCGGTAAGGGCTCAGGCCTCTGGGAATGGACGCCCTACGAAAAGTATCATGACACGATCGTTGAGGTGTCAACGGAGCACGGTTCGGGGACGGGGGTGCTGATCCGAGTCGACAAGAGTAAAGAAATTAAGGGAGGCTACGAGGGTCTTGTGTTGACCGCGTGGCACGTCGTGCAAGACGATGCCGTCGGTGGGAAAATCAAAGTCACGTACCGCAGCAAGCGTCGAGCCAAAGGCTGTCAGGTAGTGGAACATGACGAAGCCAAGGACGTGGCTTTGTTGTGGGTCTGGGTTCCAAAGGGAATCGAGCCGGCAAAATTGGCGACTGCTTCTGTAAAGCGTGGTGACAAGCTTGAACTTGTCGGTTTGGGCGGTGGAACGAAATTGGCCGATTGCGTTCGCTGTTTCCGGGCTGAGGCTTCTCCTCCGTCGACGATCGAAAAGATTTTTGCGGACGTGCCTTTGTTGCCAGGCGATTCTGGCGGTCCTGTTTTCAACAGCCAACATCAAGTCGTCGGAATTATTTCTGGCGGTTGGTTTTGGTGGGACAGCGGTTTGAAAACGGAGTCCGGTGCTTACATTCGTACGACTTGGCCAGCCCGAGCCAGTAACGTGGGTCCTCTGCAATCGATGCTAACGAAGCTCGATTCGAACTCGACGATGGCTTCGATGAATAGTCAAAACGATGAATTGATCCAACGGTAGTTTTAAGTGTCGACGCGATTGAATTTGATTGAGATACCGAGGCGATTAATCGCCACACGTTGCCTCTGACGTTGCCTCTGACACCTTACGCTCGGACGACGATTAAGTGTCGGATTTCTGAGATTGCGAGTAAAATCATCCCAATAGGGATCGCCGCGTGTAACTATGAGCGGCGGCCACATTCGTGGCGATGGCGGTCTGGCGACCACGCGGTCGTACAACAGTTGTAATGGCGTTTTTTGTAAATTGGAGCCCTGCGCAGAGCGAGGCCCGATGCATCGCCGCCACTAACATTTGATATCTTTACGCGCTCAATGTCCTGGATGAGACGACGCAGGAAATGTGGTGCCGATCCTGTCAACGACCTCCGTTCCAATCTGAAACCCCCTCAGACGGGGAATCGCACACCTCTCCGTTGTTCGATTTCGGATCGCACTATCGTCAAAACCCGAGATATCTCGGGGTCTTCTCCTGAATTCAACCGGGTCGCCACGAAGAATTCGTTCTTCAGCGACAGCAAAACCTAGGTTTGTGCACCTTTCAAAAGTTGCGCGCAAAGTCCGGTTGCAAAACCAACAACGAGGTCGTGGCTCCCAGTCACTGTACTTATATCGTTGTGACTAGAAGCTACTGCCATGTAGTTTTTATTCGAACTTCTCATCGCGCACCCTCAAAAATTCAGGAGATCCAGATGAATAAATTTTTAAAGCCAGCGGCACTCGTCGTTATCAATGCCTTGGTCGGTTTCGGTTACACAGCCAACACGTTTGCTCAAGAAGAAACTGAAACACAGCCTCGTGAGTCGAGACTCCAACAAAAAGACCGCTATTTTCCGTCTGGCGATTTGCGTCTGAACAGCGAATTTTCCGAGTACCTACAATGGCCATTCGGCTGGAACCAACGTCCTGAATTTTCTGAATTGACTCCTTGGCGTCAGGACTCAGAGCAAACTCACGATCAATACCCACAATACTTGTTGCCAACGCAAGACGAGCAGCGTCTGCGAACCGTCCGCACTGAAAAAAGTCTTCGCACCGAAGAAGGCCATCGTCCACAACAACGCGAGACTGACCAGGGACAAGCGTTCGGTGAAGGAATCGTTACACAAACTGGACAGCGTCAACAGACAGGTGAAGGAATCGTTTTGCAAACTGAGCAACGTCAACAGACGGGTGAAGGAATCGTTTTGCAAACTG
>CAZKTR010000657.1:0-2100 GCA_964555525.1 uncultured Pirellulaceae bacterium | reverse complement strand
TTGCCACAGCAAAAGCCCGTTTAAAAAATTTACTTACGATTCAAATGTTACGGTTAGCATTACCCCGCCAACAGGCAGGTGCTCTCCGCGTGAATACTTGTCACCGATGTGACAAGAGTGATTTACTTATTGTCTTTGTTCTTGAACGGCATGCCGAACATTCGCAATAACTCTCGGCCTTCATCATCACTGTCTGTCGAGGTGACAAACACGATGTTCATGCCTTGCTTGCGAGTGAACTTGTCTGGATTCAATTCAGGGAACACGCCGTACTCGTTCAAGCCCAAGCTATAATTGCCTCGGCCATCAAAGGCTTTTTCACTGATACCGCGAAAGTCACGAACACGTGGTAACGCGAATGTGAACAAGCGATCCATGAATTCATACATGCGATCTCCACGAAGAGTCACTTTGCAACCGATGTTCTGGCCTTCACGCAAACGGAAGTTCGCGATCGACTTGCGAGCTTTGGTTAGCACTGGTTTTTGACCAGCGATCAAAGTCATCGCTTCGTTGGCATCGATCAACTCTTTCTTGTCATTGACTGCAGCACCGACACCCATGTTGATGACGATCTTTTGCAGACGTGGCAAAGAAAGAATGTTCTCGCGTTCGAACTTAGTTTTAAGTTCTCCCACGATTGTGTTGTTATAAAGTTCTCTTAGTCGAGCTGGCATGTTTTCGCTTCCAATTCCAAATGCTTGGTTGATGATTCCAACCGGCAGTGTTGGTCAGGATGGTTGAGTTGTATGTGTTGGTTTGTTTTGCTAAATAACTTCGAAACTAGATCACTTCGTTAGCCAAGCTAACAATCTTCATGAAACTCTTTTCACGAAGCTCACGAGCAACCGCACCGAAGATACGAGTACCGCGAGGGTTCTTGTCCTTGTCGATGATCACAGCCGCGTTTGAATCAAACTTGATGTAGCTTCCGTCTGGGCGACGAGTCGACTTTTTGACGCGGACGATGACCGCACGCACAATCGACTTCTTTTTGATGTCACTACCAGGAATGACGCTCTTGACGCTGCAGACGATCACATCGCCAAGTCCTGCAACACGCTTACGCGAGCCACCAAGTACTTTGATGCACATGATTTCACGAGCGCCGGTGTTGTCAGCGACTGATAGTCTTGATTCGGATTGGATCATGGTTACAAGTTGGCGGTACGCCCGCCGGTTAATTAAGTTTTGTCAGGTTACAAAGAAGCCGTTTGACCGAAGTTGTTTACTCGGTGGCCGGTGCTTCTGGTGCTGCGGCCGCTGGTGCAGTTTCAACTTCTGATGCCAACTGCTCTTTTTGTTTACGAGCGGCTTTCATCGCTGCCACGTCCACTTCGTTGCTCTTCTGAACAACTTTCACCAACGCCCAACGCTTCTTTTTTGAAGTCGGAGCGGCTTCGATGATTTGGACGGTGTCGCCTTCTTTTGATTCGTTGTTTTCATCGTGAACGTAACAAGTCGTTCGGTCGCGATAAATTTTGCCGTACTTCGGGTGACGTACCAAACGGGCGATGTGAACGACCCGGGTTTTGTCCATTTTGTCGCTTTTGACGCGACCGGTAAGTACTCGTTTTGGCATGACTGTTCTCGGTGATTTGGTTCGCGGGTTACCGCGTTATATTCGTTGGTTGATGTTCGCTTGCGATTAACTGCTTATTGTGCTGCGGCAGTTTGAGCAGCCACATTGGCTTCAGCTGTCGCTCGAGCCTTTTCGGCAGCGATTTCTCGCTCACGAAAGATCGTTTTGATTTGAGCAATCAACTTACGGTTACGCTTCATCTCGGAAGGAGCGTCCAAACGGTCGGTTTGGGCTTTAATTCGCAAGTTGAACAGATCTTTGCAGGCTTCACGAAGCACAGCATTCATCTGATCGTTACTCATCTCTCGCAATTCGGAAAGGCTTGACATGGCTATCAACAGGTTTGGTTAAACCGAAATAAATCTTGTTTGAAAAAGGTCTTCGCCAAACCCAACAAATCGCTGGGTTCAGCACCAACGCCTCGCGGCTTTGGCAGTTCTACATGGGCCGACGTTTTACCATCCGGACCTTGAATGGCATCTTGTGAGCCAAACGAGCAAAACAAATCTTGGCTTGCT
>CAZKTR010000656.1:0-2119 GCA_964555525.1 uncultured Pirellulaceae bacterium | reverse complement strand
ACCTACAGCGCCGCGGGCAAATCCCTTTGCTCAAAATACCGCAAGCCAATCCAATACAAAATCGCCGCCAACAACAACGGCAACAAACAATTCGGCATCAAGCCCAACGACGCAATCGAACCATCCGTGTCGTATCGAAACAACCAAAACGCCGTCTGCGGCATCGCTTGAAAACGCTCAATCGATCCCGCCGGATGATAAAACCCAAAAATGCAACAGTTCTCCACCCAAGCAAAACGCTCCGAACCCTTTCCAATCACCTTCATACTGGCATTGATAAAAAAGAAAGCCGCCAACACGCCAAGCGATCGCCAACGATAGCGATCAAACGCTGAACACATCGCCGCAAATCCGGCAAAGAAAACCGATATACAAAACACGTTCAGCACACCCGGAAAAAACATCAACGGATTGACATAGTTCGCCAGACGATTGACCTCTACTCTCGGCTCTAAAAACTGCAACGGAAACTCGACCATATTTTCAAAATCAACTTTCTGTGCTTCGAAATCGACCGTCGGAAGATAAATCGCTGGATAAGTCGACTCTTTGACCGACGCGGTCCATACGCCCACCGACATCCCCAGCCATAACATCAACGACAACACCAGCAAACCCAGTACCGTGTACTTCGCGTGCCGCAAATACACTTCGCGCCGACAAACAGGCTGAGCCAACAACATCTCCATCGTCCCGCGACTCAGTTCACCACTCACGACATCCGACCCGCGCACGATCGCCCAGCCAGCCAACAGCGTAATCATCATTGGCTCATCAAACCCGGTCGAAGTACGTCCTAGATACGACACGATCCAATCAAAATCAACCGACGCAAACTTTCGCCAATCCGATGGCAGCAAATCAATGATCTGACGAAACTTGCCCGTGTCTAGCTCGCAAACCAGAGTCACGCGAAACCAGCCAAACGCAAACAATCCGATCCCGATCGCCAACAGCAACAACCAGCTCTCGCTAAAGTATTTTTTCCAGAGAGGATTCTTCATTGATCGACCTCGGCTTGGTCGGTGCGCTGGCCTACGGCATTTTCCTGATTGCTTTCAGCAAAATGAAAACGATCGTAAACGCTCTGCAAGCCCATTGGCCCGACCGAAACCTCACTCAGCGGAAGCGTAGCCAGCCAGTCCATCCCATCCACCAACTCGCCGGCGATATCCACTTGCAGCAGCTTGCCATCCAAAGCGATCTTCACTCGTTCCTTCAGAGCCTCAGGCACTTCCGGCAACTCGCCGGCGAACCCTTCGTTCAACGTTCCTTGAACTCGATGCCGACGATTAAACTCAGCCATCGACTGCACGTGCACCAACCGCCCCTTCCGCATCACCGCCACACGATCACAAATCGATTCGATCTCGGTCAGCACATGAGACGAAAAGATCACCGTTTTGCCCGCGGCCTTGGCTTCATTGACCATCGCCAGCACTTCGGATTGCACGGTCGGGTCGAGATTTGCAGTGGGTTCGTCCAAGATCAGCATCGGCACGTCGGCCGCAAAGGTAACCGCCAAGGCCAGCTTTTGTCGCATGCCCGTGGACATCAAACCAACCCAGCGTTTCAAATCCAAATCCAGCCGCTGGGCAATTTTCAAACCGCGTTCGAAACCAGCTTGTTCCGATTCCGGATCGCGATGCCGAAAACTCAACTGCTGCCTCAACGCTTTTTTCGCTCGCATCAAACCATACATCCTCGCATCGCCCGGCAAGTACGACACCAATCGGTGCACCGCCACTCGGTCTGCCAAACAATCCAAACCACCGATACTCGCCTGACCAGACGTCGGCTGCATAAAGCCCATCAACGTGCGCACAAACGTGGACTTCCCCGCGCCGTTGGGACCAATCAAGCCCATCACTTCACCTTCGCCAATTTCCAGCGACACCGAATCGAGTGCCAGAAAATCGCCAAATCGTTTGGTCAGTTCATGGGTTTTGACAAACTGTGTTTTCGCAATCATCAAAGGGTTACCGCAACGGATCCTTCCCCATCAACCGACGCAACATCCCGATCTGCCCCGCGTGAAGCATCTCGTGATCGCCAGCAAACAACAATGCGCCATATCGAGTCGCATAGGAAGACGTCGGCGGACCCAAAGGCTTGTCCA
>CAZKTR010000655.1:0-2123 GCA_964555525.1 uncultured Pirellulaceae bacterium | reverse complement strand
TGGTTGTAAGAAATGATTTGTGCGACATCACCTTTGGTGAGGCGGTGTCCGCTTGAGACTCTGATGTTTAAAGTAATTTCTGGTTCGTTATCGGGTTTCACTTCCATCTGTCCAAACCGCTCGGTAACTTCGTTAGTCGTTACTGTTCCCTTGACGCCGACCATTTGTGAACGGTTAAGGTCTTCAGGGGCAGACTTGCGACCGATTGCGGCTGCCGGAATGACGATCACTCGGGCGACTAGCAGGGCCACAATGCAGTTGGGGATAAACCAAATCAGCGAAATAACAAATGAACCAGTTGGGTTAAAAAGTAAATTTAGCGTGACGTTTGAAATCCAAAATCCAAACATGAGTGCAGTCACAACAATGACGATCGGTACGTCACTCATGTACAGAAATTCAAACAATGGTTTCAGCGGGCTGTTGCCGGCATTGGAACTTCCTCCGCCGGAGTCAAGCTCGATGTCCGCGCCACCTGCATCCAAAACGCTACCGCCGGTATCCAAGTCGACTTCGACTTCAGTTGCGACATCCAAGTCGCCGCCAACGTCGAGCCCTGGATCCAAGTCAATGTCGATGTCAACTCCTGGATCGACATCCAGATCGATATCGATTGTGTCCATGCCTACGACTCCAACGATCATCAGCAACCAGTAACCGACGATGGCAAGCATCGCCAGCGTTGGAAAGACGTTGGCTTCGTTGAAGAGTAGGTAGATGGTTTCCATGTTGACAAAAAACAATTGGTTGGACGGAATGTTGCGTTTTTTCAACACGCAGCGTAACGTAGCTCACGTCTAAGTTGAGGCCAGTAAATCTGGGTGGATTTTCCGATTAAGTAGCCTCGACGGGTACGGTTACGTTGGTCCAGTTCCCATTTTAACGGTTGTTTTAATTGTCATTGTCTACCTGACGCCCCGGCCAGTTGCCGGGTGAAAGTGTGAAATAGTAAGTTCGCCCCTAGTTCGTCCGTTGGGCTGGAATATTGCCGAAAAAGCCCCTAGATCAAATATCCGTGTTGCTGAACGTTAAAAGTTAAGGCCAAATCGTATCGAAGCCGTCGCTAGAACGGGTTTGGCGATTGACACCCGTTGCCGCCAATCGACAATAACCGGCTCGAAATTTCACGTGTCGATTAACCAAGCAAACAAACGCATGCCTCTTGTCGTTCAAAAATTTGGCGGAACTAGTGTCGCCGATAGTCAAAAAATTCTTGCAGCCGCTCGCAAGGCCGTGCGGGCTCAGCAACGCGGTAACCAAGTCGTCGTCGTTGTCAGTGCGATGGGTAAAAACACCGACACGCTAATTGAACTAGCAAATGAAATTAACGAGCGACCTCCAGCTCGTGAGATGGATATGCTGTTGTCCACTGGCGAACAAGTGAGTGTGGCTTTAATGGCCATGGCAATCGACTCCTTGGGTGCAAAAGCGGTCAGCTTGACGGGCACACAAATCGGAATCAAAACAGATAGTTCGCACACCAAGGCTAGAATTAGATCGATTTCTACTGAACGCGTGAAGGCACTGCTAAATGACGGTAACATCGTCATTGCAGCGGGCTTCCAAGGCGTTGACGACAACCTGAACATCACGACGTTGGGCCGCGGCGGTAGTGACACCACCGCGGTTGCGTTGGCGGCAGTGTTGGGTGCAGACCAGTGCGAAATCTATACCGATGTCGATGGAGTCTACACGACCGACCCGCGAGTTCTGCCAGAGGCGTGTTTGATACGGCAAGTTGGCTACGACGAAATGTTGGAGTTGGCTTCGTTGGGTGCTGGTGTGCTGCATAGCCGTTCGGTTGAGTTTGGCAAAAAGTTCAATGTGCCGATTCATGTTCGCAGTAGCTTGAGCGACGTGCCGGGATCTTTGATTGTTGACGATGCCGCGACGGCCGGGATGGACGTTAGCGGCGCGGCGCTCACTAAAGACGAAGCGATGCTGTCGATCGTAGACGTGCCCGATGTGCCGGGTTCAATTTACAAAATCTTTGCGCCGCTTGCAGAGAAAAAAATTACGGTCGACATGATCGTGCAAAATGCATCTGCCAATGGAAAAAGCACGACGATTAGTTTTACTGTTCCTAAAGACGAACTCGATGCGGCTCGCGAGGCGGTCGCCGG
>CAZKTR010000654.1:0-2125 GCA_964555525.1 uncultured Pirellulaceae bacterium | reverse complement strand
AACCGCTACGGGTTCTCGGTCGACGAAGCATCGACCTGCGCACTTGCGCCACCAAGACCTGATTTCGATTTTAGCAATATTTTTAGGCTTCACAATGTAGTTTACAGTCTGAACTGTAGCTGGTGGGAAGGCCACTTTGGGATAGCGTCTCGCGTCACTCGCGCACAAAAAAAGCACCGGCAGTTTGCCGGTGCTACATTTTGCAAAATCAAGTTGTTCGTTTGCAGTGTGTTAGTTGCTCGCGTTCGAAGCTGGTTCGTCATCGTCGTCGGCCAAGGCAGTAATGGCACCACCGAGTGAAGCGAGTGTTAGCAAGCGAGATATACTGGCACCTCCAGCACTTCCGCCAATGAATCCGCCTCCGCCTCCGGTTCCGCCGCCACGAAAACCAAGGACCCTGCCAGTTGAGTTGGCAAAGTTGCCTGTTGATCCGCAGCAGCCGCCACACGATCCGCCGCAACCGATTGACTCAGACGCGTATTCGACAGGACTATGACTAGCAGCTTCCATTACGACTGACTCGCCGCTTGGGACGGGTTGATCAGCTATAACTTGGTTGCATGGGCAGTCTTCGGCCAGCGGGACGCTTAACTGAGTCGGGACTTGTTGGCTGAAGGAAACCATTTTCATTGGGTTGCTGATGCTAATGGCTTCAATTCGCATCGCAGCCATACCCGCATCGGCCGTGGCTACTAAGTCGTAGGTGCCTGCTTCAGCGTCTGGGATGGTAAACACGCCTTCGCTGTCGATTTCAACTTGAGCAACTGGCTTGCTATTTTGTAGTAGGTGAACCGTAGTGCCAGCGATGTTGTTATCGTTGATCAAAGAAACAACTTGCCCTTTAATGTTACCATTGATGATTCGAACTTGCTGAGCGATCGGTGCGTCAGATAATGTTGCGGAAACTTGTTGCATGCTGCCGACTGCTGCGCCCAAGTTTGTGGCAATCTCTCTTGGCAGTGCCGTTGCAACCATGTCTTGAACACCTTTGTAGGCCGTTGAAATGGTTGATAGTTGAATGTAGTCTTTAGTTCTTGGGGTGGCATTTTGCTCAATCATAATGCCCTGAGCGGCCAATTGATTGCGGCCAGCAATCACGAGTGAGTAGCGCCCCGGCTTGATCGTAGCGATTGTAAACTCGCCCATTGAATTTGTCGTGGCTTGGTGCACGATGGCATTGTTTTGCATCGCGTAGACGCCCAAGTCACTCGGTTTGTCACCAGTCACGATGACTTGGCCAGTTAAGTTGCCAGAGTGATCCAAAGCATAACGATGGATCGCCTTCGCCGTATGTTCAGCAATCGGTCCGATTTTCGTTCCACTGGCGGCTGGTGTTGGCTCTTGGTCAGCCAACTTGAAGCTGACTTGGCCATCGGTTTGACCGGCAAGAGTTGAGGCAGCGATCGCCACTGCTAGACCGAAGCGTGATAGGTTTGCTAGAAGTTGGTTTCTGAGTAATTGCATTGAATCGAATCTCGCGACGAAGGGCAGAATATGCTGGATCGTTTTCCAGCAACCACTTTGTTGTGGTGGGAACCCGAACCTTCTCTTCTTCGGCAGTGGTCCTAGCTAGCGTTAGTGTTAAACACTTGAGCCGGAGAAACTTGAACACCCGCAAACTTTAACATTGGGTTGATTCAGTCTAGCAAGGAAGCATTGCGGTCGGTTTGATGACAGTGCCGTCAGCTTGATGTCGTTTTTACAAGAGCTTTTGGGGGGCACAAAGAGGCTAGCAATGTTAGTTTCGATCGCTTTTGCGGGATTTTACGCTAGGAATCGAACGCGTGGAGAAACTTAAGCGTTGTTTTGAACCTTTGGCGCTGCACTTGCGTTATAGGGATCTGTCAAACGAGTCGGCTTCGCAATTCAAACGCAAGCCAATGACGGCTCGAAATTATTAATGAAGCGCAAATGAGTGGTCCTTGATTTGGACCACCAAGCAGTTTCAAACAACAAAAGAATGGAGTCAGCTATGTTTTTGATCTTAACTCAAGTACTTGTCTTTGGTGGCGGAATCGCCACGGCTCTGTTCGTCGTTACGATTGTCGGCTCGGAAATCAAAGCCGATCCGATCGTGGGGTAGTCGTGACTAGCCACAAAGTGGCGACAGGTTGTAGCCATGGGT
>CAZKTR010000653.1:0-2128 GCA_964555525.1 uncultured Pirellulaceae bacterium | reverse complement strand
GCGGTTTAACCCAAGACATCTACGCCGGTGCTCATCATTTGATCGCTGATGAACCAGCGACCGTTGGTGGGGCCAACCTAGGTGGTACTCCTTATGATTTTTTATTGGCCGCGTTGGGGACTTGCACTTCGATGACGCTGCGCATGTACGCACAGCGTAAAGGAATCGAGGTTGACGAAATCAAAGTTGAATTGCAACATAGCCGAATTCCCGCTGACGATTGCGAGCCTTGTGAAGACCAAAAGGGGCTTGTCGACCGAATCGAACGGATTATTACGGTCAATGGAAAACTTACGCAAGCCCAACGTGACCGCATGCTTCAGATTGCCGACATGTGCCCTGTTCATCGAACGTTGATGAATCAGAAAGAAATCACGTCGCGCTACGCTGATTGAACCTCTGGTTGGCCCGTCAAGAATTTTGTTTTCTTTGTTTGATGTTGATGCGCCCAAACTGTTGCGACGCTTTGATTTAAGGTTACTCCGGATTTTGGAGTGACCTTAATTTTTAAACCCTAGGTTTTTGATTTGCTTGACGTGTAATTCTCTTGAGTCTAAAACGACATACTTCATACAGCACTAGAGTTCGAGCGTTTCATAAATGTTCGCTTACTGTTTTAAACTGTTTGGGGATAAGAGATGGCGTCGGAATGGAAACGGGTATCAACCGCTGGCAGCGACTGGCGAGTCTGGGGACCTTACCTTAGCGAGCGGCAATGGGGCACGGTTCGTGAGGACTACAGCGATCACGGAGAGGCTTGGGAGTTCCTTGATCACGAAGCGTCTCGTAAACACGCTTACCGTTGGGGCGAGGACGGGATCGGTGGATACAGCGACGATCAACAACGACTCTGCTTTTCGTTGGGGATGTGGAACGGAAAAGATGCGATTCTCAAGGAACGTCTGTTTGGATTGACTGGCAACGAAGGCAATCACGGCGAAGATGTCAAAGAGCACTACTACTATCTGGACGGCACGCCAAGCCATTCTTATTTGAAGATGCTGTACAAGTATCCGCAAGCAGAATTTCCTTATGCGGATCTGGCCAACACCAATCGCGAAGCCGGCAAGCAAAAGGACGAATACGAATTACTCGACACTGGTGTCTTTGATGACAATCGGTACTTCGATGTTTTCATTGAATATGTCAAAGCCTCAGAGTTTGACACGTTGATTCGTGTTACCGTTTTCAATCGCGGCCCTGAGGCGGCTGATCTCGATTTGCTGGCCAATCTTTGGTTTCGAAATACGTGGAGTTGGGGTCGCGGCGATGGCGCGAAGCCTAATTTGAGTTTGCAAGATAACGGACGCGTCACGGCGGAACACGCCCAGTTGGGATCTTACTGCTTCTGTTCACGATCGGAGGCAGAGTTTCTGTTTACCGAAAACGAAACAAATCCCGCGATCTTTGGCATGGATCCGACCGGTTTTTACAAAGACGCTTTCCATTCGTACGTGGTCAATGGCGATACCAACGCAGTCAATCCAGAGGAAACAGGAACCAAGTGCGCCGCACGTTTGAAGGCTTCGATTGGTGCTGGCGAATCAAAGACATTCGATTTCCGATTGTTCCGTAATGATGGAGTCGTTCAAGAACCATTCGAGGGGTTTCATGCACTCTTTGATACGGGCGTATCGGAAGCGAACGACTATTTTGCTGACTTGCAAAAAGACATTGAAGGCGAAGATCAACGTAATGTACAACGGCAAGCCATCGCGGGCTTGATTTGGACAAAGCAGTTTTACAATTTCGATATCTCGCAGTGGCTTGAAGGCGACCCGAGTCAGCCAACCCCGCCAGCGTCCCGAATTGTTGGTCGCAACAGCGAGTGGAGCCACCTTAACAACGCGGACATTATTTCGATGCCCGACAAGTGGGAGTATCCATGGTATGCCGCTTGGGATCTGGCTTTCCACTGCGTGCCCTTTGCACTGGTCGATCCGGTGTTTGCCAAAGAACAACTAGTGTTGATGACTCGCGAATGGTACATGCACCCCAACGGGCAGATCCCAGCTTACGAATGGGCCTTCGGCGACGTGAACCCTCCAGTTCATGCTTGGGCGACATGGCGAGTTTATCAAATCGAACAAGAGCGACATGGTGCCGCCGACCGAGCTTTTCTGGAAAC
>CAZKTR010000652.1:0-2128 GCA_964555525.1 uncultured Pirellulaceae bacterium | reverse complement strand
AGTGAACCCGAACCAACCAACCATCCGATTGGCGATTTCTCCGTGCCCGAACGACACCTTCGCCTTTCATGCGATTCTTAAAAACAAGATTGACTTTGGTGGCCTCGATTTTTCAGTTGAGTTGCTGGACATTCAGCAGTTGAACGACGGCTTATTTGCCGGTCAGTTTGATTTTGCCAAAGCCAGTTTTCATGCCGCCGCCTTGCTGTCCAACCGGACGTTCGTGTTGCCTTCGGGGTCCGCGTTAGGATTTGGTGTTGGTCCGTTGCTGTTGGCTGCCAAAGAAAACACTCGCCCCGACCAATGGCCCGTTAACGTCGTGGAAACTGGAACCACGGCAGCAACCACGCTTTGCCCCGGTCAGCACACGACTGCAAACATGCTGTTCCAAATGTTTTACCACGAAGCGATTGAACAACAGCGGTCGGTGGTCCAGCATACTTTGTTTTCAGAGATCATGCCGGCCTTGCAAGCCGGAACGGCCGACTTTGGGGTTTGCATTCACGAAGGCCGTTTCACTTGGCAACAACAAGGACTTGCCAAAGTTGCCGATCTGGGCGAAATGTGGGAACAAAAAACGAATTGCCCTTTGCCGTTGGGAGGAATCTTAGCCCGACGCGATCAACCACGCGAAACCGTCGCCGCCGTGCAGCAGTTGGTACGCCAATCAATTGAATACGGTTTGGCCAATCGCGAAGAAACGCTCGCCACGATGCGCGAACATGCTCAAGAACTCGATGACGCAGTATTGTTTGGCCATGTCGACTTGTATGTCAATCAATGGACCGTCGACTTGGGAACCGAAGGTGCAAACGCACTGGCCGAGTTATCCCGGTTGGCAAAAGAGTGTGGTTTAGTCAGTAGCGATTTGCCTAACGTGGAAGTTTGGCGATAGTACTAACTTGGGTCGCTAATCTTTCGCAGGTACTCCGAAAGATGAGCGTGAGCGTCGATCAAGCGTTGCCATTTCTCAGCAGGAATCTCGATCTTTTTGTTACGCCGATCGACCTTGGACTCCAAAGTGATTTGCCGCGTGTGAGAGTGTAGAAACTCTAAAACCTCTGTCAGCTGGGCAGCCTGCCCAGGTGAAAGTCGTTCTGGTAGTCTTGGCGGCGTATCGGCCAACAGCAACCGAGAATCGTTTTGCCAGCTTTTGTCGACGACTGCGACGTCACTCATTTCATCAGACGATCCGGCCTGAGCAATTTGCTGGCTGCCGCGCGAGTTCATGCTTTCAAGATCTTGATTGATCTCTTCACGAGTACCGAAGAGCAACGTGCTACGACCGATAGAGATTAGGTCGCCGTGGCGAATGATTTTCAACTGCACGTCTTCGTTGTTGACCTTCGATCCGTTGGTGCTTTCTAAATCGGTAAGCACTAGGTCGTCGTGGTCTTGCTGAATTCGAAGGTGGAACCGACTGATACGTTCGTCGTTCAGTTGGATCGTATTGCCTTCCTCGCGCCCGATTGTGACGGGGGCATCGATCGATTCAAACACTTTCCCGCGATCAGTGCCGTCGAGTACTCTGAGGGTGATGGAAGACATGAGGAAAGAGAGCGTTAGTCAGTTAGGGCGTTGGGGCAAAAATCACAAATTAAGACCGTTTAATATTAGCATACCGTTAGGCCAGCAAAGACGTTTTGTGCTCGCTGGCCTGCTTTTAATGATGATTTTGCAGGGTATTGCCGATCATTAGCCGGATTTAGTCATGGAATTAACGGTTAAAGGTAACTGGTGGACAAGTGGCTGCTGCAAAACGTTCGGAGCCGTTTCAACCGGCTGAGCTTAGAAAAGCAGGTAAAATTCCACTTGAGACCGTTTAAAAGTGTCGCCTATGTCCCGGCACGCTTGGCTCTGCTATGAACTAAGAAGAGGATCAACCGAAACAAACATGACTGGCCGGCAGAGTTGTTTGATTGGGGATTGGCGAAAATAAAAATTTGTGGCTGCTAGGAGTTGAAACCAAATGAAAAGTGCGTATCTTTTAGCCAATGAAGTGATTGGCTTATAAGCGAGGCAAGCAATTGTCAAACAATGCTGATCAATTCAAACGCACCCGTGGCGCAATTGGATAGCGCATCGGTCTTCGGAACCGAGGGTTATAGGTTCGAATCCTATCGGGTGT
>CAZKTR010000651.1:0-2129 GCA_964555525.1 uncultured Pirellulaceae bacterium | reverse complement strand
CGATGGCCGCAGACCAACTGGCGATCGCGATCGCTGAGATCGGTTCACTCTCCGAAAGGCGAATGGCTTTGTTAATCGATCAGCACTTAAGCGAACTGCCTCCTTTTTTGGTTGAAAACGGCGGCATCAATTCCGGGTTCATGATTCCCCAAGTCACCTGCGCCGCACTCGCCAGTGAAAGCAAGCATCTTGCCAGTGCTGTCAGCGTCGATAGCTTACCGACCAGCGCCAACCAAGAAGATCACGTCAGCATGGCGACTTATGCTGCTCAAAGGCTGGGGACGATGGTCGAAAACACCGCCGGGATTCTTTCGATTGAACTATTGGCTGCTTGTGAAGGAATCGAGTTCCGCCGCCCGTTGAAAACAAGCCAGCCTCTTGAAACTGTCTACGCCAAAGTACGAGATATCGTCCCAAGATACGTTATTGATCGACCATTCGATGAAGATATCGCGACGGTTCGTAACGATGTACTTCGGTCCCCAGAACTGCTCTGTTTGGTCAAACAAGAAATTTTCTAACAGACGACCCAATACTGATTAACGACATGAGCGGCGGCGACGTTTGAAAGCAACTGCCAACAACCCAATCCCGCATAGAGTAAAACTAGTTGGCTCAGGTACGTTCGCCGAAGACGTAAAGCCGCTCGAAACTGTAACTCCAGAAGCCGAATTGAATGTCACGTCAGGACCAGCCAAAAACTGGAACGACAATCCACCACCTTGGGCATTAGACACGTTTTCCAAGGGATTAATCAACGGTCTGATCAAGTTCGGGTCTGCAAATATTCCTCCACGATTAAAGTCCAATCCCAAAGCAAACGGTCCGGGGCTGTTTGGATCAATCAAACTAAATCTTGAAAATCCGTTAAAACCTTCTTGCTGGATGCCTGTTACATTTGTTGCTTGAGCATCAAAAATACCAGCATCTGGAATCGACACGAGCGTCGTCGCGCCGTCAAACCGACCGGCTTGGCTTTGAAAAGGCAACAAATCGACCGTCGTACCAGACATCACATCGGTAGCAGCAATGGTTGTTACGACCGTGAAGTCGAAGGGCCCCCCCTGCATAAACGTGCCGTCGAGCGACACTTGAGCACTGCCATTGAACTCAAACGTTACAAATTCAGCCGATACAGAGCTAACAAAACTGCTACAAAGTAATACGGCAACTGAAAACAACGAAAGCTGTTTTGATAAAGTCATGAGGGAATTCACGGTAAGCAAAAAAGTCTAAGGCGGGAGGAGAGGGGGAGTGTGGAGTCCCTCAAACTTAGCTTACGTATTAGCCCGAGGCCGGCGAATTGCCTAACTTTTTTGCCTTTTCAGCGCCGAACGCTGATGACCAACCAAGCCTTCTAGCTCCGCCAATCGAGCGGTATCGTCGACCAAGGATTGCGGAGCCGCATCCAGCTTCAACCAAGTTCGCACACGAACGAAAGTAAACACGTTCAAACCCGCACTAAACCTAGCCGTCCCGGCTGTTGGCAGGGTGTGATTGGGCCCCACGCCGTAGTCGCCGAACACTTCGGCTGACTGGTGGCCGATAAACATACAACCTGCATTAACGATTTTATCGGCAACCGCCTGCGAATCGTTACAATGCAACTCAAGATGTTCCGGGGCCAACGCGTTGCAAGTCGCAATCACTTGCTCAACCGAATCACACAGAACTGCTGCTCCATTGCCCAACGCAACTTTCGCCGTCGCCGCGGTCGGTAAAACCTCCAATTGCTGCTCAAGTTCGGCAACCACTTTTTGAATCAAATCTCGATCGGTGGTCACCAAAAACGCACGCGCATCTTCATCGTGTTCGGCTTGGGCTAACAAATCAGCCGCCACGGTTGCTGGCTCCGAAGACTCGTCACCCACCAACACCAATTCCGATGGCCCAGCCAACATATCAATCCCGCAATCGCCCGAGACAATTTTCTTAGCCGCGGTGACCCAACGATTCCCTGGCCCCACGATCACATCGCAGCGTTCCAAACCATCAAAACCGTAAGCCATGGCCGCGACGGCTTGAGCACCACCGACCGCCAATACGCGATCAGCTCCAGCCACTGCCGCCGCCGCCAACATCAAATCACTCGTCCCCGGCGTCGCCAAAACCACTTGCCCACAACCGGC
>CAZKTR010000650.1:0-2129 GCA_964555525.1 uncultured Pirellulaceae bacterium | reverse complement strand
GGTTTACACCCGTGGCTACAGTATGCCGTCCCTTCAGGACTAAGTCACTAAACTCTCGTTAGAGCAAAGAAAAATAATGAACCCTCAAAGTATTAGCGTCCAGTTGCCCGTAGCGGTGGCTAGTTTGGTGAGTGAATCTGTTCTAACTGGCTATGGTAACTTGGCCACCGGTGCTGATTTTTCGGCCAGCAGTAAAGAGGTCAAAACTCAGTTGGCAGGGCTGACTCCCGGTTGTTTGTTTGACGGCTCGGTTAGCAATTTGGCAATGGCCGATGGTTGTTTAGCAGGGTTGTGGCTGTTGCACGGGTTCTTGGATGAATCGCACGAGATCAGTCAGTCGTTAAAGACTTCGGAGGGGAGTTTTTGGCATGGCATCATGCATCGAATCGAACGCGATTTTTGGAACAGCAAGTATTGGTACCGCCAAGTGGGATCACATCAGGTGATCGAAACGATGGCTGCACGCGATTCGAGCTACCCCGAGGGCTTGGTTGATGCTTGCGAGCGAGCTTGTGAGGCAGGTGGTGATGCGGAGGTTGCGGTGGACGCGATCGCCGAGTGGATTTGTTTATTTGAGTTTTGCTACAACAATGCTGTTTGAGAATTGAACTGTTCGGTTCTGAGCAAACCAAAATACAAGCTCGACGCGCGAGCGAGTGCATCCGTCAGTTTTAAAAAATGCACTTGCTTGCGCTACGAGCTTGTACTTAAGCTCGGCTTTTCTTTCGTTTCGTATTTCGCTGGTATTCATCAATGGCCAAAAGAAAACCTGAAATCCGGCTTCGCAGTTACGGTATCTATGAGCGTTGGGATTCGCAGGAAAAAGCTCTGCCCAAAATCAAAGAGTTTACGCTCGACGTACCAGCAGTGGTCGACATCGAATTTGGTTTGATTGTGAACATCAAGGGCGCCAAGAATCAACAGCTTGATTTTTGCATCGACCATCCTGGGATCTTGGACGACCAAGGCGAGCGTAGGGCTCCTTTTGATGGGAGCGAGTACATCAAAACGAATGACTGGAATTTTTACTTGGGCGATACGATCTGGTTGCCGCTTGAAGACAAGCTAGGGGAATGGCGAATGACGGTCGAGCTGGGCGGGAAATTGATTGCAGCGAAAGTATTCAGCGTCACGATGCCAAATATTTAGGTTTTTTCTTTGTGTGAGTCGGCATCCTCTTAATGGTAGCAATGGTAAGGCTCGATACCCAGAAATAGGGGACCTATCAGTCGGCTGCTGTCTCGCGATAGCAATCACCCGATTAAGGTTGCAAAAGTCCATACCTAGGAACCGTCAATTTGGGTAGGATGACAATACGCAAAGGTCGTGAGACTCCTCTTAATTTTCCTTAAGTTACGGAAACATCAACCAAGCTTAGCCATGCAAAGTACATCACCAGACAACAGTGACGATAATTCAGATACCGGCCAAATGCTCAACGAGGTAAAACGCCACTTGCTTTGCACGTTTGGGTACGATGGTCATGTCTCCGAGAAGAATGATGCGGACTACTTATATCGTGCCGCGGCAGCAACGATGCGAGATCGATTGAGCAGTCCATGGCGCGAGACTCGAAAACGCTTGGCCGCGACTTCGCAACGGAAAGTGCACTATCTGTCGTTGGAGTTTTTGCTGGGGCGCTCTCTCAACAATGCGGTTCAAAATCTGAATCTGGACGAGCCCTTGCGAGGGGCCATTGAGAAGCTCGGCCTGAAGATGGAAGAAGTCGTTTCTCGCGAACACGATGCCGGTTTGGGCAACGGTGGCTTGGGGCGGCTCGCGGCTTGCTTCTTAGATAGCTGCGCGAATCTCGCGCTGCCAGTGGTGGGGTATGGTATCCGTTATGAGTACGGCATGTTCCACCAAAAAATTGAAGCCGGACACCAGGTTGAAGCTCCCGATCATTGGTTGCGCGAAGGCAATCTGTGGGAGATCGAACGACCTGAAGACGCGAAAACGATTCGGCTGTACGGGCGTAGTGAACGTTACTTGGACGACGGCGTGATGCGGAGTCGCTGGGTCGATGCCAACGAATTGGTGGCGATGCCGTTTGACATGCCGATCCCGGGTTACGAAAACGATACGGTTAACACACTACGTCTCTGGAAAGCTCAAGCCACGGATGCCTT
>CAZKTR010000649.1:0-2146 GCA_964555525.1 uncultured Pirellulaceae bacterium | reverse complement strand
GACTCAATTGATACCGTAGGTAATACCACCGGTTTCACGTTCAATGATAGCTCTGAAGTGGCCAATGCCCCGCAAAACTTGTCGGTATTTTCTACCAACCAATTGTTGGATGCAATTTCATCCATTCAGGTAGACCCAGGTGGTATCTCAGAGTTTAACAACTTTAGTGAGGTGACGTTTGTGGCCGCACCAGTCACACCGCCTCCTCCTTCAGGTATTATTCCGCCCGCGATTCCACCAGCGCCTCAACCACCTGGTAATCCACCTCCTCCGGGGACTGGTATTACGGCGTTCCCAGGTCTATTCGGTTCCCAAGGTGTTGCACAAACCGTGTTGGGTGGTAACACACGTGGTCTGTTTGAAGGAAGCGACGCCCAGGCTGGCGGAGGATTCGATGCTGCGTTCAGTTGGCACTTGAGTGTCGTTAATGGCGGTCAACCGCGTGCAATCGGCGAAGGCGACTCCGATTCGATTTGGACTCAAGTAGGCCATTTGCAAGATGCCGATTGGCAACGCTATGACACCAATGATGGTCTTTGGAGTTTCACCACGACAAATGAAAATTCAGGAATCGTGTCCGAGACTGGTGAGCAATCACGATTTGGTATTCTTGGGGCAACTCCACTGGCTGGCGATTTTGATGGTGATGGTACCGACGAACTAGCAATGTTCAAAGATGGTTACTGGTTCATCGATATCAACCACAACGGTCGTTGGGACCAAGGCGACCTGTTGGCTCGCCTTGGCGATGCGGATGATCGACCGGTTGTCGGCGATTGGGACGGCGATGGCAAAGATGACATCGGAATCTACGGTCCAATTTGGGAACGTGACATGGAAGCGATTGAACGTGATCCAGGTTTGCCGAACCCTGACAATAATCCTTACACGTTGCCTAAAAACGTGCCGCCTGTACAAGCTGACGCCGCTGATGGAGCTCGTGTGATGCGGTTGACCAGTAGCGGTGCAGAACGAGCAGATGTGGTTGATCACGTCTTTGGCACCGGTACAGAAGATCAAGTTCCGGTCACTGGTGATTGGAACGGTAATGGTATTCGTTCGATCGGTACTTTCGAAGCCGGTCGCTGGAACTTAGATCTAAATGGTGATGGTCGATTTAACTCAGCTGACATCGAAACAAACTTTGGCCAAGCGGGCGACGTTCCTGTTGTCGGTGACTTCGATGGCGACGGTGTCGAGGAAATCGCGATCTATCGAGCTGGTACTTGGATGATCGATAGTAACGGCAATCATGAATTGGACGCGACCGATCGCACGTTCCGAATGGGCACTGCGTCAGATACTCCAGTCGTAGGTGACTGGGATGGCGATGGAGTTGATGAGCCAGCGTTGTACCGTGAGTCACGTGTAGATGACGTGCTATAGAAGCAGTTGTCGAATCGAGTTTGCTCGATCGATTTAGAAAATGATGTTCACAAAATCGCCGCAAGACAGGAAACTGCTTTGCGGCGATTTTTTATTTTAGCACCGCAGTTTGTTGAAGCTTGCAAATACTCTTTCAGTTCTGCTAAGCGATCATTAGACTATACATTATGAAAGCCGAAGAAAATGCGAGACCGCTTCCGCCATCAGTTCGTACCAAAGACTCGTCATTAGATAAGACGTTACCTCCGGTAGCCGAACTTCTCGGGAAGTATACGATTCTGAGATATGTCGATCTGGACGGCGTGGGTCAAGAGTTGGACTATAGGCATCTAGTTGATCGAGACACGATGCCGATTCCGATGCCGGTGGATCGTGAAGGTTATTGTTCGGTCGAGCATTCTTCGCGCTACTGGGCAACAGGATACAGTGACTGGTTAAACGTCCGTGAAGCCGTCAAACGCTACATGGGCCCGGAAGCATCTCAATCGAAAATGCGCATGATGGACTTTGGATGCGCAAGCGGACGGTTTCTCCGCCACGTCTGGACATTCGGGAAAGACAATATCGATTCCTGGGGCTGTGACTTTGCACCCGCCAACGTTGAGTGGGTGAAGCGATACCTGCCCTCTGAAATCAAGATCTTACTCAACACAAATGTGCCCCACCTGCCGTTTCCCGATGGTCACTTCGATATCATGACAGCCTTTTCTGTCTTTACGCATATCGACTACTTGGAGGATGCTTGGCTGCTGGAATTGCG
>CAZKTR010000648.1:0-2148 GCA_964555525.1 uncultured Pirellulaceae bacterium | reverse complement strand
ATCAATACAATACCAAAGTCATGCCGTCGTATCCTGCGTGGGGAGCACCGGTTATTGCTCGTGGGTTGTTGTATGTTCGCGGCAAACATGAAATCATTTGCTACGATATTTCGAAAGCCGTTGATGGCAACGGCGGCCAAGAAAAGGTGTACGGAACCTTTATTAGCGAATAGGCGATTTTGAGATCTTAGCTCCGTAGTTAGCGGTGCAAATTAAAAATAGCTCACACAGAGCCACAAAAATTACGGAGCCGATGCCAGCGGAAATCTCCGTGTGCTCTGTGATTTTTCATTTTAACTGATGCAATCAGGGCCTTTTAGCGCATAGTTGGGCAATCAAAAGCCACGTGTGTCATGTCCGTGGCTTTTTGTTCAGTTGATTGTGGCCGCTTTTTTTGTTATGCTAGATGACGAAAAAGTGAATCCCGAGGTTGTTTGTATGAACCGAAATTTTGGTTCAACGTTATTTTTCAAATTTTATATAGGGACAAGCCAATGAGGTTTCAACGAAATCGAGCGTTTACACTTGTCGAACTTCTGGTGGTCATTGCGATCATCGGAATTCTAATCGGAATGTTACTGCCTGCTGTTCAGGCGGTTAGAGAAGCTGCTCGGCGAACACAGTGCTTGAACAATGTTCGTCAAAACACGCTGGCTGCCCATAACTATGTGTCGGCTTTCGAAGACGAATTTCCGCCTGGAAATTTGCAGACGGGTACAAGTACAGCGTATGGGAATTCGTTCTGGGTGTATTTGATGCCTTTCACGGAACAGATAAACCTGTTTGAACAATACGACTTGGAGTCGGGAGGTTGGACGGGAGCCGCTTCAAATCCTAACCGAGTTGCTCTTGAAGGTGTGCAATTTCCGTTTTTGTTTTGTCCTTCTTCCGACCTGCCAATTTTCCCTGTCATGTATCCTGAAGGGCCGGATCAACGGTTTCAAGGTTCACACGGTAGATGGGGTCAAACTGGTATGTTGCCATCCTACACAGGCATTACTGGATCAACCGAACACTCATCAGCTGCACCTGGTGATGAGGGAGGAATCAACAGTGACGGGGGAGTACTCCTTATTGAGCGAGCCGTTTCCTTAGGAGAGATCACTGACGGGACCTCAAATACGATTATGATTGGTGAGCAATCAGCGTGGATGCTGAATGATAACGGTGAGCAAGTTGACATGCGATCTGATGGCAACCATGGATTCAACATGGGCGGTCGGGCAGGTGAACTTCGTCGATTCAATCTAACGGCAGTTCGTCATGAACTTAACGTAAGGTCCGTTTTTGGAGCTCCGGGTGCGCCAGGCAATCTAGGCCCCAACCGCCCCCTCCACTCAGAGCATCCTGGCGGTGTTGTGGTTGGCCTTTGCGATGGCTCTTCCCATTTTCTGACTGATAACACTACCCTTCAAGTCCTTTTTGATCTTTCGGATCGCAATGACGGGAACGTGACTTCGGTTAATTAGTTTTTAGGACGAAGCAAGGCTAATGAATGAGACTCGGTCCCTTGCGACCGAGTCTTCTACTAGATAGAAAGCGTTGGGAAATTGATGATTCGAACAACTTGTATTGCGCTATTGTTTTCTGTAACTCTGCTCTTCATGTTCAATGGTTGTAGCGGAAAGCCAGAACCGCCGACGGGAGAACTGCTCGGCAAAGTTCTTTCTGATGACGAGCTGGTCAGCGATTGTGTTGTTGCGATCTATAGTCCGACGTCCAAGTTATCGTTGGGGGCAAGAGTTGATGGACAAGGCGAGTTCACTATTTCCAAGGTTCCATTGGGGGAATACATAGTGACCGTTTCGCAAATGCCCTCAAGCTCTGCGAAAAATCCACCTTTCGACAATAGAATCCCACAGCAGTATCGGGACCGAAAGACGACAGATCTAAAAGTGGTGATCAAGGAAGGCGAGAATCCTCACGAGTTCAAGATGAAGCGTTGATCGCTGTGGACAATGTTCGGGGGCAGCCGCTGTTTTCTAGTTGGCTGATCCTAGATTTGTATTCGCGTTTATTACCATCCATTCGGAGATTCCAAGCGACGAATCTGGCGTTCGCGTCGGAGCTTAGTTGCCACTTAGAATTTCGATAAATCGAGAGATATCCAAGAAGTTCACGACATCGTCTAAGTTGCAATCCGCCTCC
>CAZKTR010000647.1:0-2148 GCA_964555525.1 uncultured Pirellulaceae bacterium | reverse complement strand
TCGCTGGTCAAATACAATTGGATGTTTCCTTGGGACCAGACTGCTAATGGCTTTCTGTTCCTTAAATCACCCACTCAATTCCCGGAAGAACCGTTTATGGGCAACGAAACCGTGGCTATCGCCAAAACGGCTAATAAAGCGACAGCTTCTGGCGAGCCCAGCTACGAATCGTCGTTCATTTCAAAGCTAGCTTGTATCACTTTGTCGGCGTTCCACTCGGGATATCTATCAAACGCTTTGGGGTTGTGCGAAAGCCATCGCTTTAACTCTTTCTCGCGACAAGCTTTGGGAAAACAAATAATTCTCAACAGATGGAACAACGATTTAAAAGCGAGCGGAACATCGCCGATCAACGCTTTTAAAGACAGCGGTGCTTTGTATCGCTCATAGCCAAAATGCATTAACGACGACCGACAAATCCATTCCACCCACGCTTCTTGATGCGGCGGCAGGCTTCTTTTAGCGACGTAAGGTTCCAGCGGCCGACGGGCTTTGACCAACCACGGAATATCGCGCACATGGTTGACGGCATATCGATCATGATGCAGTAAACGATCATCCCAAGGCAGTTCGATTTGGTCCAAAATAAATCGCAAGACCTGCTCCGGTTGCTCCAGCAAATCTTCCAGCCGGAGATGATGCACTCCGCCTTCCTTTCGCAAACACCCAAGAGCCCAACGAATGTAGATGCTATTGACCAAAAATGATGGCGAACCCAACGGAACCTTTAACATCGAAGCCACGACTTCGCGAGGATCGCGAACCAGATGGACAATCACTGCGTCTGGAAAGTCTTTTCGAATGGCTTGAACGTACATCCAATGGCCCGGGGTTTTGTCACCCCACGCCGTTTTCCCACGCTCATTCGCATCGACCTGCAGTATTGCGCGAAAACAATTTGAGTACGAATCGCCCTGCCGAATTTTGGAAAGAACGTCTTCTTTATCGAGTTGAAGCCAACCGAAGGGTACGCTTTGAAAGTACCACTCCAACTCAGCCTTTGGCGATTTCGCGTATCGTTTACGTTTGGTCACCATCATAAAGCTGGATTCTTGCGACAGATGAAGATCTGGATGGGCATTAAGAATCGCACTTAACAGAGTCGTTCCACACCGCCCCGTGCCAACAATGAATAATGGTTTAGGCATGTCGATGAACCGCTTTTCAAATTAACGATTTAGCGCTTGTGGAATTTTTGGAAACTAAAGCACGACCACCCACGATTTTTCGGCAGGAGTTGATCAGGCCAGACACCGCAAAGGCGGCCACCATCTTGATGATCACCGACCAATCAGAACAACTTCGCTTGGGTATTGAAACGTCTTCGCCCAGACCGGTTGCCGTCGACGAAGCCTGCGGAGCAAACCAACAGGTCATGTTCACATTGAAGTCACCTTCGTGTTTCACATAGTGGTACCAATGTGATGGAATGTAGAGCACATCGTTTTCTTGCAAGTGCACGAAGACAGGGTGGGTATCGGCGAGTTGATCAAGTTGTTGCAGTTGGTCCGGTGAATCGATGAGTTTCGCATACACATCCATGGCGTGTAGGCTGACCGCCGCAAAAGTTTTAAGCTGCGGCCAATCCGACGGTGGAAAGAGTACCATTTGTTTCGAGCCACCAATTTGAAAGTTCAAATTGTTGTTGCCCGAGTCATCAAAATGCAAAATCGACTTTATCCCTGCACCGCTCAACCAAAGCCCCACCGTATGCAAGCTACCCTCGGGCAGAAATCCTACACCGCCGGTTAAATTATCGCCGGCGGTTACTGCCTTCGCATCCTCCCATAATTTGGACCAAGCAGGATTGGCCACACGTTTGTGAAACAGATAAGTGTCGGTGCCTGACATGGCCATTCCTCGCTGAACGCCAGTTTCTAGGAAGTCCGCAATGGTCATTTTGGAAACCAGCATCGACTGAACAAGCTTACCGAAGCCTTGAGACGGATCGACGTACTTTTTGGAACTGGAACTCCGCAGCATCACTGTTTTGTCACCAACGGTTTTGGTCAAGTATTCCTTGGTCCACTTCGTTTGGCAGGGGAGGCGATATTTCTGCGGCACCTGAAAAACACACGGTTCGTTCCGCCCGATATGTTCGTGAAGCTCGGCAAAGCTATTAACGTATTTTACTTCTTCCATGCTTGC
>CAZKTR010000646.1:0-2153 GCA_964555525.1 uncultured Pirellulaceae bacterium | reverse complement strand
AGCGACGCAGGTAAAACACAAATCGCCGAACTCAAATGATTCAAATCCGTTAACGGTATCCAGATCGTCAAGTAATCCAAGTGCTCGTCATCGTCGATGTTTACCTCGCGAACTTGATCGCGGTGGGGTGCAAACGCCGATTGATTGTCCGGTCGTACAAACCAACTCCAAACCGCCGGCAAACATTCGTAGTCGTCCAGCAAATCCGAAAACAGCGGATCCATTTGCATCAACAAATCCCAGAACTCGTCGTACACAAATGCGAATACCGGGTGAATTCCGTTTGACTCTAACTGGTCAAAACAGGCTTGCATCCGATCGATTTGCCGTTGATCAAACCATCCGTCGTAGGCAAAGTATCCGTCTTCGGCCATCGTTTGCTGGCAAGTCTCCCAAGTTTCATGGTCCAGCGGCCGCGATTGCCCCCAGTCGGACTGTTGGGCAAGCGGTTGATCCGAAATCGAAAGCTGCGGGCAAAGTTCCTGCCAAAACTTTTCGGTCTGAATGCTATGTAGATCTAACTTCATTTCGATTGCATGTTGCCAAGATACTCAAGTAGTTCGGGGGTAGGATCGTCGATGACAATTTTCTCAGTCTGTCGCGGGTCTTGCTTTGACCGAACCATAATCACGACTTCCGATGAATTGTTATTAGTGTTTTGATTGTAAGGCCGTGTTCCACCAACGTTGTTCATCTGTCCCCAATCAGCACGTCCTAAATTGGCAATTGGAGCCATCGGTTGCCGGGATGCTAAACGCTCAGGAGTCCCCGAAAACCCTTGCCCACGACTAGTCGGGGTGGTCTGAGCTTGCCTCATTCGTTCTTGATTCAACTGGTCCCCGAGTTGCTGGTTACTGCGTCCTAACTCAGCGAAGCGATTTCCAGCTGGTGGGCCGCGGAGAATCGAAGGTGAACTATTGGGAATCTCTGGCGTGGGATTCGCAGCTAACCTTTGATTGGTGTCACCGTCAAATAAGTGTTCCAATCCCGTCGTGGCAAGTTGCCAGTAGAGCGTATCGAGGGCACTGTAGATACCCTCATCCACCTCCACTGCCGCGGCATTACACACGCCGATCAAATGCCCTGACTCAGTAAACAAGCCACCACCGCTACGCCCATCTACCGGACGTCCAAAGATATCATACTTTATCGAACCGTCATAAGCAGCTCGGTTTTTGATCCGCGAGTGGCGGATCGTCGGGTCTTCTCCGTGGTCGCATCCGATGCTAAATACGTCTACGCCTGTTTGAATCGGCGAGTTTTTTTCGGCGAGTGGCACTGCCGGCAGCGGCGCATCGGTGCGAATCACGACCAGCGCGATGTCTTTGGCTTGAGCGTCATAGTCGACCAAACGCCCCGAGGCCGTTCTGGGCTGGTTGTAAAAATCGTATTCGGCAGTGATTCTTCCTTGCCCTTTTGAATCGCGAAACACGTGCCCGCAAGTCATCACTAGACTCTCATTTCCGTGGGTGTGAATCACGGTTCCGGTGGCGTACGAAGTGCCTTCGTCGTCGTCAACTTTTAATCGCACGGTCGCTTGCATTGCTCGTCGTTCCGCCTCACTACGTGGTTGAGCAGTACCTCGCACCATCGTGGAGGGGGGGAACGCTATTCCATAAACTCGAGCCGGATCTTGATCGGTTACCCGTCGAGGGATGACGACTTTAGTGCCTACCTTGGCTGGATTGGCGGCGTAATCTGGCGAGGTATTTCGAGGCGTTGTCGAAATTTGATTGAAAGCTGGTTGAGCAGAGACACCGACTTTGGCAAACCACTGTTCCAAAGTTGCACCATCGATCAACCCTGCATGCCGTCCAACGATTTTATCGCCCGCGATCAACACCACTGTCGGAGTCCGACTAACGCCCAACTGCTGAGCAAACCGAGCATGCTCGGCTGCCTTCAATGTTTTGATGGGATAACCATTGGCCGTTAATCGGTCGATCGCTGGCTTGACTGATAGACAGGGCGCACAGCCGTCGTTTGTGAAGAAATACAAAATCGGTGATTGATTTGCTTGAGCGACAACTGACTTTGTCGACGTTGTTACCAAAAAAGCTGCCACGACAGCCGTCAGAAACAACCATTTGACTGCGCACACGCATTGAAATTTCGCAAACATCCGTTCCCTCCTTGGACTGGATGACCGTTAT
>CAZKTR010000645.1:0-2157 GCA_964555525.1 uncultured Pirellulaceae bacterium | reverse complement strand
CCTGTTTTACACACAGGAAACGATGGTTCGATTCCATCCAGGACTACTTGCGTATTGCCGTGATACGCACCCCACTTGAATAGGAGAAGTACGATGACCAAACGCGTAAAATATGTTCAATGCGAGATGAAACGTACGGTCGTTGATGGATTAGTGCGAACCATCTCCTTTATCCCTCAGCGCTTCGCAAAACTCGGACGTGTTCTCAAACTCAAAAACGAACACGACCAGTGGATCGATGGGTGGACGGTCGAATTCGTTGGCAACACCGTTGTCGATTCAGCCGATGCCCCCGACTATCGCAAAGCGATTCGACGACATCGAAAATCGACTGGCGATAGTCAACGTCGACTGTAACGATAAATTGAAAAACAGCTCGCCGGTCGTTGGTTAAAAACGACCGGCAAGCTTTAACAAACCCAGGTACGCCATCCGGATGAGCGACTCGGCTTAAACCCGAGTGTCTACAGGTTCGAACCCTGTTCTGGGTATTTGATTGAGGCTGGAGGGTAGGAGGCTGGAGGTAAAAGGTAGGAGGTGATGCCCTCCAGCCTAAAAACCTACAGCCTACAGCCTCCCCACCTCCAGCCTAAAAAAATCGGCTCGGTAGGCAACAGGCAGACCACTTTGATTCAAAACCAGAGATGCTGTGGGTTCGAATCCCACCCGAGCTACTTACTTAAGGCGAAACCGATCTGACGATTTTCCGGTGCTTAGTTTAGTTTCGCGTGTTCTTCAGTGAACTCGATCAAGGCGTCGAATCTTTCATACCAACCAACGAAAAAAGCTGTACTGACCAGCGGTCAGTACAGCTTCTGTTTTACTTTTAATTGTCGAAGTCGACCAGTTAGTTAGCTGACTTGCGACGCCGAGCAACCATTGCGATAGAAGCAAGTCCTAGTAGGGCAAGTGATGACGGTTCTGGAACTGCTGTGACAACCAAAACAGCGCTATTTTCTTCAATGCCAAACTGATGAGCTGCAAGTGTTGGATCGACAATACGGAAGATGGCAAATTGGTTGGTAAATGAATCTGTGCTAACGAAACTGACATCTTGCGATTCTGGAATACCGTCAATTGGCGAAAAACTGCCAGTGGTACCAAGCGCAGGTGCGGCAGCAAGTGATACTGCAAACGCACTCGCACCATCTACCCCGTCTACTCCGTAGTCATCGTTTATACCACCCTGCGAGAAAGTACCCAAAAACTGAATCTCTAGGTTATCTAACGGAGGAGTGTTATCGACAGCTTCCGGAGTGAAATCAAAACTAAAAGTAGACGCCTGCAACTCTGCTGCTGAAAGCCCGGTTGCAAAAAGATCGAAGGCGTGAAGAGTCTCCAATTGGATTTGAGTAGTAATGTTTGCACCGATAAGGTTTTCAGTAACGTTGACTCGATCATCATCTACGTCAGCTGTAAAGAACGTTGCGTCAGCCGCAGTCGGTACATTTGTAATGGTTTGGGCGGTGCCCAGGGAAGCTGAACAAGCCAATAATACACAGGCTGCTATTAGTGAAAATTTTGTCTGCATGTTAAAACCAGAGTGAAAGTTCGTATTCAACAAAAGAGGGTAGCGATAAAGAAATCTGCTTTTCCAAGACAAGACTTCTTGTTTACTTAGCTTTATAAGTTTCACTAGACATAAAGCCAGATTGAAAACAACAACAACGCCAGAAAATCAAAATCGCCACGTCGGTTGTCTTGAGAGTGCAGGATACGCGTTGTCGATTGATTGTGAGTTGGCAGGACTAGGTAAACCGACTGTGAAATTCACCATAACTGTCAAAATTGTTATGGTCGTAAATGTGGAATCAACGCGAACACCCTTAATAAAAGCCCTTTGAACCAAACAGGCAAAGGAGCATTTAATTTAGATTCGTATCGCTGGTCAACATTGAGTCAGCCGGCTAGTGGGCGGGAGACTTATGACAACCAGCCGTTATTCCTTGACGCTCATCGATTCATAGTCGTCTTGCTTTAACCAGACGAGGTCTTTCCAGTAGCCAGTGTCGTTGGCTTGAGCAGGACCGGCAGTGGTTCGACCTTGGGTGATGATCTGATTGACCTTGGTCGTCAGCGCCTTAACCTTTTCGGGATTGGCGTCTCGCACGTTCGTTTTCTCGGCGCGGTCATTGCGCAGATCATACAGTTCGTGGG
>CAZKTR010000644.1:0-2158 GCA_964555525.1 uncultured Pirellulaceae bacterium | reverse complement strand
GAGGCGATCTGCCTAGCGACGATTGAGTCCCGAAAATAATCGCCAGAACTGGAACAGAGCCATCGCCAACGTGAATCGAGTACTCCCAACATTTATTGCGCTAGCAATAATTTCAGGGATTGGGATTATTGTTGCCTCTTGGGCGCCGTTTCAGATGCAATCAGCTGAGATAGTGGAAGTTTGGAAAACTTTTACTCACAACGGCATGGTTAGATGCTCCCGCTCGGATGTTATCGCTAATTTTTGGCTTGGATTTCCAATGGCATTCGCGCTGTGTGGGACTTATCAATTGCATATAGGAAATATTACTCGTCGGTTATTTTTGAGTGTTTCGGTTTTGTTGGCTCAATTTGCAGTGAGCATGATCGCTGAATTGGGGCAAGGCTGGGCTGTGAATCGCGTCCCTTCATTGTCTGATTTGATGTTACAGCTTGCTGGAGCATTCGTTGCAATTGCCAGCTGGCATTGCACTGGTCGGTGGATCGTATCTAAGACTGACTCGGTCTTCGGCGACATTACTCCCAACCACCAATCAAATCATTTTGATGCAGCCCTGACCCTGGTCGCTGTAGGGATACTAGTTTGGACTGTTTTTCCCTTGGACATCATCGTTTCTCCCGCAGAATTGGTTAAGGAGTCACTGAAAACAGAGCTCGTTCCATTCACTCGTTTTGAGGCTACCGTATCGGAGAACGTGTATCAATGGTTGGCTAGTGTCCTACTGGCGGTTCCACTTGGTTTGTGGCTCAGTCGCTGGTTGGCCACACGATTTAGCGGGCGTTTGTCGCTGCTTTCGCTCTCGATGTTGGCGATAGGAATTGGTGTGCTTCCGGAGGTATGTCAGTTTCCAATCAATTCACGAGTTGCGTCGGCTACCGACGCTTTGTTTGGCGCGATCGGTGCTTTGATAGGAATAGTTATCGGAAGTCGATTTAGATCAACTCGCTATCAACTGGCGAAAACAGGTTTCTGGGGTGCGTTGCGTACCCCTGGATTTTGGCTGGCCATGGCGATCGTTCAGGCCATCGCAATCTGTGCTATCGCGTGGATGCCGTTTGATTTTTCTACTAATTCAAGTGAAGTTGCTGAACGCTTAAAACGCCTCGGGGCTAACCCGTTTAGTGGTTATCGTGGATCGGACCTGCTGAGGGGTTTGACGCTGTTTCGCCAAATTGCGCTCGCCGCAGGGCTTGGGGTTTTTCTTGGGCTTGCTCAACACTACTTAAATCTAAATCGTACACGTTCAATTATTGTTAGTACAATGATTGTCATACTGGTGTTCGTGTTCGCTATAGGTGTGGAGTTTGGCCAGCTTTTGATCGATAGTCGAACTGGCGAATCGGTTGGGGTTTTCGTGCGAACTTCCGGTTCGGTTCTTGGGCTGGTCGCTGCGGTGACTTTTTTTAACCGATTGAAAACAGTAGACATATGATATCTATTTGTTTTTGGGTCTGTATTGTCGGTGTAATCATGCCCTACTTGATCTACCCGGCTTGGCTTTATCTGCTGTCGCGGTTGCGTCGTGTGGGCGATCCGGGAACAGAATTGCTACCTGTGACCTTTGTTGTCAGTGCTTATAACGAAGCCGATGTGATCGCGGAGAAAATTGAGAATACTTTGGCGCTCAATTATCCCGACGAGTTGCTACAGATCGTGGTAATCTCGGATGAATCGGATGATGGTACGGATGAAATTGTTTCAAGATTTGAGCGTGTTGAGTTGATTCGCCAATCTCCTCGCGCTGGGAAATCGGCTGGTATTAATGCTTCTTTCAAAGACTTCCATGGCGAAGTCATCGTCTTCAGCGATGCCAATGCGATCTATGACCGAGAAGCGGTAAGACGATTAATTTGCCATTTTGACGACGCCAAGGTTGGCTACGTGGTTGGGCGGCAACTGTACCGTGCCGGAAGTAGTGCGGCTCAAGCGTCCGAGAATATTTACTGGGATTTCGAATTGAAATTGAAGTCTTGGGAAAGCAGGCTGTCGAGTGTCGTGGGTGGAGATGGTGCAATTATGGCCATGCGACGCAAACTTTTTTCACCTCTACGCAAAGACGATATCAATGACTTTGTGTTGCCATTGAGAATAGTGACTGCGGGATATCATGGGCGGTTTGAGCCACAGGCAATTTGCCATGAGGAAGCCGCGCCTTCGT
>CAZKTR010000643.1:0-2170 GCA_964555525.1 uncultured Pirellulaceae bacterium | reverse complement strand
GTGCCATAAGACTACTCGTTGCCCAAACGATATTCAACGCGGAATCCAACATCTCCGCCCAAACCAACAAACTCCCAACCCTGTTAGTAGCTTCACCAGCAGCGATCAAGCCTCTACTGGGAAGCAATTCACTACCTAGCCCCCAAATAGACAACGAAAAGCTTGAAGCCGCCGTCCATTCAGTTAGACTCGGTAACCAGTGAGTCAAACCGGCCAACGTCTCCTTAAACAAACGAAAAGTAACAGGAACCTATATGATCATCTATGGCTCACGGATGTACTTTAAAAAAAACCTCGTACGATCTTTTGGAGAATGCGAACATTGCGGTCGATATGGTAAACGTGTCAGCTACCAAGCTCGTAAGTTTGGACACATCTATTTCATCCCGATCCTTCCACTGGGGTCAAACTCACAGGTTTTGCGGGAATGTAAATCTTGCAGCATGGGGTCTCACATCCCCACCCACCAACTTGATCCGATGATCGACAACCTATCGGATCAATTCAAATCATGGATTATGGAGATCAGCGACGGCAAAACAGAAATTGAAATCGAACCGGGGCAACCGCCAGCCAACATTGGCCTACTGATCACAGGGATCTTGGATGACTTGTATTGCCTTAACGAGATCCAAGACGTTACGTCGATCACCAACGTTTTGGATGCAAACAACCTCGTCTACGAGCGGCACCTAGTAATGGGACGCTGGTTCGAAATCCAAGGCGACCTCGACCAAGCTCGACTGGCCTTCCAAGCTGCCGCCAACGCTCGCCCCACCGAAGGCCCGCCCCTTTATCAACTAGGATTAATCGAAGTACTACGCGGGGATGTCCCGGCTGCCGAAAACGCATTTACTCGCTATTTGCAAATCCATCCCGAAGATCACTCACCACACATGGAACTACTCGGGCTGTACGAAGTTCAAAATGACTACGCCAAGCTGGTACCTTGCTTTGACGTTTTGTTTGAACGCATTCCAGAATTACTTGACCAAAAGAAACTCAAAAAACTCTACAAAAAAGCGCTCAAGAAATCGGGCCTCCAAGGTAAGTTTTCGACTCAGGTCTAACGAGGCAATCGCCTCAGCCACTCACGGTTTATTTCACCTTTCCCCTCACACTATCTAACTTACTCATGAGCAATCCATATAACTCACCCCAGTACAGCCGTCCTCAAAACTCTCCTCGGAGACCACAAAAACCTTCGGCAATGGTAATGGCTCCGGCAATCGCACTGATTGTTGTTGCCACTCTTGGACTGTGTGCTTCCGCTTTTAACATCGTTTTTGCGTTTATTGCGGAAGCCCCCCCCGTCGACCCTACCCTTCCACCATGGGCTCAAGATATGCAAAAACAAAGTGTGGGTCCGGTAGCCGCTGTAATTCAATCTATCTTCTTGCTTTTGAACATCGTCATCTTGATCGGTGCCATCCAAATGGTTCGCTTCAAAATGTGGGGCTTTTCGCTGGCCGCATCGATCCTTGCCATGGTCAACATCGGCACGTGTTGTTGCATCCTTGGCCTACCGGTCGGGATCTGGTCAACCATCGTACTCGTTCAGCCACAAGTCAAAAAAGCGTTCAAGTAGCACTTGTGTAGGTACGACCAACCTCATTCACGTTCACTTTATTTAAGCATCCCTTTTTACTATGAACGGCAAATTTACGATTCAGCAAATGCTTTGGGCCACGCTGGCCTTTGGCTTTGTGGCGATGGCAATCACGGCGGCTTATCGAGGCAACGTCATTGCCTTTGGCGTACTTGTTGCGCCGCTGTTCATGACCGTTGTCTTTGGCGTGCTGGCGATGGTCTATTGGCTGAGCTATTTCGTCTGCCGCTCATTCATTCCACCGATCCACACGCCGACTCCAGCCGACTTTTCGGCAACCCAACCCCAACAGTCATCCCCTACAAATCGTATTGCTGACTCGCGTTACGCGTCTCCTACTGCCATGACAGACGATTCATCAGGAGAATCTGAGTGAACAAAGCACCGCTACTTGTGATGGTAATACTTCTGGCAACCTGCTGTTTTGCGCAAGCTTTGTTTGCTCAAAATGCACCACCCAAGCCTAAATTCAAAATTGATTACCAAATACTGCTGCCCAATAGCAATGGCAACACAGCTCCGACTCGAGTGCGAATCACACGCGTTCCCGCCGTTCCTCTG
>CAZKTR010000642.1:0-2172 GCA_964555525.1 uncultured Pirellulaceae bacterium | reverse complement strand
GAAAATCGCAGGCGACGACAGAGAGGATTCATGATAAAACAATTTCTTAGGTCCGCGGCAAACGGCAGGCAGCACTCGCTCGACCGTTTGTTAATAACAGGTTCCCATTGTAACCCACCTTATCGTGTCCATGAACATCGCCGGCTTAATTCGAATCGCTCTGCCAGCCAATTGTCTGGCTGGATTATTGGTGACTATTTTGTTGGTGGGAGTTGTTCGTGGGCAGGTGACCGAGCAGAACTTAGCTGCGCCAGCAAAAACCGATGGCGATTTGGATCGACTGATTACCAAGTTGGTGCTGGAGAGTATTCCTCATACGTTTACGGACACCAAAAAATGGGGGCAGCAGGCTGAACGGTTCGATGGTTTCAAACGCGAGCGAGACGGTTTGAAGCTTAGAGTGTCCAAGCGAACGAAAATGGTCAATCATGGCGATTGGAAGAAGTACAGCGTTTCACTCCGCGACGCCGAAGAAAAATTTTCGATCGCGGTCAGTGACATGCGCGAGCTGCCAAATAATTCGGTTGGTTTCAATGTTGAATTCTTAGCGGATTTGGACGTGTCGGGGCGCCAGTCAAAATGGGTGAAAGGTGTGCAGCTCTACAGCCTGTCCGCCAAGGGGCATGCTCAGGTTCGGCTGCGGTTGGCGGTCGAGCTAGAGGTGAAGACAGATCGGAAGACGTTTCCGCCGGATTTATTATTTGTGCCTAAAGTGACCTCGGCCGATGTGCACGTGGATGAATTTCGGATCGACCGGGTCGGTAAAGCCGGCGGCGAGTTTGCTCAGCAGCTCTCGCGGCATGTACGACCGTTGCTTGATGAAAAGATTGAAAAGAAGGAGCAGGGGTTGGTTGACAAGATCAATAAGAAGCTTGTCGCCAAGCAAGATCGTTTGCGCTTGCCGATTAGTAAAGCGGTTGATTCAAAGTGGGGCAAGCTGTCAGAAAAGTTTTTGCCTGATTCGGTTAAAGAGGCGGTTGAATAGAGTTTCGGTTTTAGAAAATTCGGTGAACTGATCTCTTCCGGAAAAATCACCGCAGTCCCGCCTGTGAGCCGTTCGCGCTAGCGTCGGGCCTTAACAGAATGCCACTTGCCCTAGCAACCCTCGACCCAAAAACTGACGCAACGCCCGACGCTAGCGCGTTCGGCTCACGTTGATGCGTCATTAATGAGCGGCTTTTTTCAAAGCTCGAGTGAACTTTGGTTCGAAAACAATTTCGTGTTCCGTTTCCAAATTGATCGCGATTCCGAATTGCCGTGGCAGTGTGGTCAAGAACTCGCGGCCGGAAACGGTGAAGCATTTGAGTTCGTCGTTTTCGTCCAGCGGCACATCTTTGAAGTACTCGGCGAACGTGCCGGCGTGGTCTTCGGTCGTGAAGCCTACGAGCGTGGGGAAGTTGCCCAGCTCCATGACCAATGCAGATGTATCTTCTTGGTTGCCTTCAGACACGTCGACGCACAAAAAATCGGTTTGCAGGATCGCGGCTGAAATTTCTTCGACCGATTCGTTTTTAATCGCTTCGATAAGTGCTTCGTTCATGTCAAAAAACTACGTCGGTCAAGTGAGTGTAATGCGGGCGTAGTTTCTAACGTCTACGCGAGACGTGGGCAAGCCAACCGTAGGGTGTCATAATTTGGAAAGAAACATGAATTAATTGAGGCGAAAAAACAGGCGATGTTACGTCATACTTAGCCGCTCTCAAGTAGGTGCTTTCAGAGCAGATTCAAAACTGTCGATTAAGTTGGTGTATTTTGTTCGAAATGAAATTAATTTGGGTGATCGTTTTTGATAAGTTTGTTTTGATAAGCATGAGCGTGTAGGTTTGATGCGTATACTTATTGGCTTGGATATGTTGCGGCATTTGTTTAGTGCGGTCATTTAAGTCTTAGAAATAGTTTCTTTTTTGTTTCCGGGTGTCGATAAAATAAGGTAATAAAATATTAGTTCTGTGCTCAAATTACGAATATATAGATAGTTTATGGATAGTTCTTTTCTAGTAGAGGTGATTTTATGAAACAGCAAATGAAAAGCCATCGTGGCTTCACGCTTGTTGAGTTGTTGGTGGTTATTGCAATCATTGGGATTTTAATTGGGATGTTGCTACCGGCGGTTCAAGCGGTTCGTGAAGCGGCTCGTCGGTCGGAGTGTCAAAATAATGAAAAGCAAGCGGC
>CAZKTR010000641.1:0-2172 GCA_964555525.1 uncultured Pirellulaceae bacterium | reverse complement strand
AACTCGCCACACGCCTGAAAGACGGAGCGATGTTCATGTTCCCCTATTCCTACCGAGGTGGCTTGGAAGCCGACACGGGATTCCTGATGACCAACTCCGCTGGCGATACTTTCTTTTTGGTTGGCGACGACTGTAACATTCAATTCAAAGGCCTCCAACAAGCGACGGCAATCGCAAACTTCGAGGAAGGCGATGACGACGCGTTGATGGATTTCGACATGATTTAATTCAGTCTTCGGAAACCTAGATTCCCGTCAAACGCGAAACCACGCTTCCTACCGCCCCAACCACTCCCATCTAAAAAACACCATGCCAGAAATCAACATCTCAAATAAAGCCGGTCGTAACGCGGCCGTGAACATGGAATCGGTTCGCGTTCCACTACGAGTTCGGTGGCTCGACGGCCAAGGCCGACCGGCGACAAGTGTCCGGGTTTTAAAGTCCACCTTCGACCACGATGTGGACGCATTGGCCGCGGAATTCGACGGCATTGAGAACGTCGGACAAGCGTTGATCGACAGCGATCCAGAAGTCAACATGGAAGTCGTTGGTTCATTTTTATCGTCGACTTCTCGGGTGTACGTAGACAAAGATCAAAAACTCGTCCATCGAGTCCAGCAGTTCGATGTGATTCACGAACCTGATGGATCGGTCCGTGAACGACGACCTCGCGAAGCGTCTCAGCAAAACGTTTCCAACGATTTCCCGCTTCGTTGGACTGGCAAGTTTATCGAAAAAGACGAAGCCATTCGCAAGTTTGTTTTCTCGAACAAGATTCAGCTAATGCACATCAACGGTTTGACATACGATTTCTTGTATGACATGGCCAAGAAGCTACACGAAAAAAATTGTCTGATGTTGTTGGGCGGTGGCCCCAAAGCGAACGAACCCTTGGTGCTAAGGCGAGGCAGTGTTCCGTATCGAGGCTTTTTGGAAGGGCGAATCGAAGGTGACAAATACTGCCTGATCCTGCACCTTTCCAACATCGAGCTCAAATCTGCTCGCGATGAAACCGCCGACGACAATCAAGAAGAAGCGAAATAGGAACGACTATGCCAGACAATTCAATCATTGACCTCTCACAACTATCGACAACGCTCAGCGACTACCAAGTAGGAAAATCGCAGGCCCTGACCGACAGTGCTTTGCTGCCACTGGTTCGCAATTACAAACGCACCGTTGCGTCGCGAATGTATCCGCTATCGGCCAAAGACATTGCAGACAAAATTTCCGACGCTCAGTATCATGTCAGCCGCAAGATCGACGGAGAATTTAACGTCCTGATCTACAAAGACGGTGTCCTGTTAACACTCAACCCTGGCGGCACCATCCGCACCGGCTTACCTTGGATGACCGAAGCCAAACAGTTGCTCGACGATGCCTCGCTAACGAACGTTTTGATCGCTGGCGAACTATACGTCGATACGCCAGACCGTCGTCCGCGAGTCCACGATGTCGTCAGCGTTGCTCGACAACCTAAAACCGATGAAGAACTGGCAAGCTTACGATTTGCCGTGTTTGATATCCTTTCGATCAACGACCAACCCCTAGACCAGCCTTACGCAGAAACATGGAAGCAAATCGAATCCGCGTTTTCTAAAGGCAAACATATCCACCCTGTAGAAACTGCCAGCCTCAAAGGGCCACGTTCGATTGAGACTCAATTTGAACAATGGGTCACTGACGAAGGCGCTGAAGGCCTTGTTGTCCGCTCTGACACTGCAGGTAATTTCAAAGTAAAACCGCGACACAACATCGACGCCATGGTGATTGGATTTACCGAATCAACCGGCGAGCGAGAAGGCATGCTGCACGACCTTTTGCTAGGCGTCGTCCGCCCCGACGGATCCATCCATACAATGGCTCGGGTTGGTGGAGGCTTCTCAGACCAGCAGAGACAAGACCTACTTGTCGACTTGCAAGGCATGATAGTCGACAGTGAATACGCGGAAGTCAATTCCGACCACGTCGCTTACAGGATGGTCGAACCCAACTGGGTAATCGAGATCAGTTGCTTGGACATGATTTCGCAAAACACCCGCGGCGGATCGGTAGACCGCATGGTCTTGAACTACAACGCTGACGAAAGACGTTACGAAGTTGTTCGGCGGATGCCATTGGTCAGCGTAATTTCTCCGCAATTCATTCGGATTCGCGATGACAAATCCTTTG
>CAZKTR010000640.1:0-2173 GCA_964555525.1 uncultured Pirellulaceae bacterium | reverse complement strand
CCCCTGAGACTGAAGGAAATGAAACCGGCTTAGAAGTTGCGCCAGAGTCTGAAGGGAATGAAACCGGCTTAGAAGTTGCCCCTGAATCTGAAGGGAATGAAACCAGCTTAGAAGTTGCCCCTGAATCTGAAGGAAATGAAACCAGCTTAGAAGTTGCGCCAGAGTCTGAAGGAGATGAGACTGGCTTGGAAGTTGCCCCTGAGACTGAAGGGAATGAAACCGGCTTAGAAGTTGCCCCAGAGACTGAAGGAAATGAAACTGGCTTAGAAGTTGCCCCAGAGTTGATGTAGTTGAATGCGTTAAGCGGGGAGGCTTTTAAAAATGCCTAGGTGCCAGAGATTGTCTTGGCGAACCTAAATATCAAAAATTCCCCTGCCAGAATTATTCTAGCGAGTTGCTAGAATTGATCAGCTGTTGCCTGTGCTGGTAACATTCACCCAATGCAATCGCACTGAGGGAAAGCTCTTCTTGAGCGAAAACAAAGAACGCTGACAGTCGTTCCAGAAAACGATCCAAGTCCAGTTCCGTTTTGACGTACGGCGAACATCCTGGCAACAAAGAAGAACTGTGAAACATCAACACTAATACCGGAACGCCGCGGTTGATGACTGCTGTCGCCAACTGTTTCATTTGCGTCAACGTTGCCTGCTCCGGGCTTAACTTGACCTTGGTTGCGATGCCAGTACGATCCAGTATTCCAACCGCGCGCAGCTGGCGCCACGGGGCCCGCGTAGCCCCGCGTCTTAGGCGATCAGCCAGTCCAAAGTGACGATGAGTAAAGCCGGCGGTGACAGGAATTTCCAACAATGATTCGTCACTGCTATTGGAAAGGATGTCACTATCAGCAGGGAAATAGGGTCGACAGGTTGCAGCTCGGAAGTCTGGGCCATTCTGAGAACGATAGTCGACTCGTGGCAGAACACTTGAATCGACGCAGTAACCAAGCTTCCGCAAGGAACGCATCGCAGTTGCCCCAATTCCATACCGTCCCGCACGAAACGACACAGGACGGCTTCCAAAGCTGCTTTCAATCTGATCCGTTAACTGCTCAAGCTTCGCATGTTGGATATCAGCAGGCAGATTACAAAGATACGAATCTCTTGGATCACTGTCGGTATTAACAATCGGAGGGCTGTTCCACGGATGTACATGCGTCCCGATTTCGCAACGCCCCGTATCATGGATTGAGCGCAACGTTTTCACGGCATCGGACGACTCCGCGACGGGAGTCGTGATCAGGTAGGTAGGGCGAATCGAAAACTGATCACAGAGCGTTTGAAATCGAGGAATCGCCGCGATGTTTTTCACAGTGGCTTCGGCAGTGTAGTTTCCCGACCACAGTCCCTCTTCCTCTGTGTCAATCGTGACAACCAACCAACCGCGACGTTTGCGACTGTCCATTATTGCTCCAAATCTTCTAACAAGGGCAGACGCTTGGTTCTCGCCCAAACACCAGAGGAATCAAACAGTAAACCGCGAACTACCCCCCACGCCATCGCGACCTGACTTAGCACGAAATAAAACGGAATCGCAACTACCCAATGCCGTCGCAATTTTGGCAACAGCGCGCCTACCAACGCAATACCACTGGTTAAAAGGATGGGGAACAAAAACCAAAATGCGAAGCATTCGCAAAACGACAACCCAATTAACGTGCCGAGCAATCCCAACAACAACCACGGCGACATCCAACGCAAAAGCTTATGTGAGACAAATAAAATCATACGGCCGGGCTGCAACCAACGGGGTCTGTACCCACGGGAGATCACTTGAGCTGCACCCACACCAATCCTGACTCGCCGGCGGAATTCATCCATCGCCAACTCGGTTGAATTCTCATCGGCGATTGCAGTTGGTTCGTACAGCAATTTTTTTCCCGCACGCAACACGTGCATGGAAATCGAAAAATCGTCCAATATCGTGTCCGCTGGTAACTCGCAAAACAACTCACGTCGTACGATATACATCCCGCCATCCACCCCCATAACCGCCCCCAAGCTCGACTCGCCACTGTGTATACTGCGTTCCAGCCGGTAGTACAACGCCTCCGCCAATCCGAAACTGGATTGTTCGCTTTGCAGTCGTACGTCCCCCGTGACGCCACCAATACCTTCGGAAGACAACCGTGCAACCAGACGCCAGAGAGCGTCCGGGCGAAACATCACGTTGGCGT
>CAZKTR010000639.1:0-2178 GCA_964555525.1 uncultured Pirellulaceae bacterium | reverse complement strand
ATCAGATACGTCAATCACTTCCGTGTCATCTTCATTCATTGTTTTGATCGCAAACAATCTAGTTTCCATTGGAGCGGCTTGCCAAGGCAACAAAAACGGTGTCTTCGCAGGGATTACCGATTTCGTTTTTAACGTTACAAATCCGTTCGCATTGCGATATGCATTGTAATCCGAACTAAACGCAGTCGGTTTATCCAATCCATCGGGGTAATAGGCCATCTTTAAAAATTCTGCCTCGGCAACGTACTCGCCGCTCAGCTGAGATAATTTTTTCGGATACGAGCCATTGTCAAGCTTCCAAGCCGCCAACGCGAATCGAACCTTTAGGTACTGCAGTTGCCTTTGCTTATAGAAATTATACTGTTGGTCAAATTGATAACCGGCATCGTTCAGGTCAGCATAGGCAGCTCTCATCGGAGCCAAGAGCTTCCAGTTTGACTTTGTAAGCTGGCGAGTAGAGAGTGACTCGAGATTCGCATTCGGGATCGAGAAGTTGGAATTGCTGATATTTAAATCAACCAGTAGGTCATTGGCGAACCGTCGTTTGGACCGTTCAATCTCCCATGAAAAATCGCCGCGAGTTGAGGACATGCCATTTAGATACTCATTGTATTTTCCAAGCACCGCAGAATAAGCGTTCTCAATTCTGAATTCGTCGTTTACCGTTTGGGTATTTCGTAGCGAATCAATCTTGGTAATGGCCAGCTTTAAGTCAGCCGTCGATCTGTCTCCTGATTCGGCCCAGTCCAGCATGTCTGCCGCATGTGCCAACCGAGAATAAACATTTAAATTCGTGTCCAAAGCGTAGCGAGCCAATAACGCGTCAAACGGATTTTGCCCCTTCTTTTCCTTCGCCGCTGCATACAGGTGTAGGACTCGAAAAAGCCCTCCCGCTTTGCGTTCTGTTATCTTCTGGGCAGCGTCGGGTGACTGAGCCAAGTAATGCCTGACCGACGAGTCCAGTACTAAACTGGTGATTTCGGCAAACGACTCCGGAAATTTGTCAACCAGTTTCAATTCGGCGTCTGAAAAAGGTGGCTTGTTGGGAGCTTTCGAATGCTCGTCTTGGCTCGGAATCTCAGCCCATTTCAAATTGATGGGCGCAATCGCCGCTTCAATTTTTCTTGTCACCTCAAAACGAGGATCTCCATTTGCCTTAAGCTTTTCCGGATTGAAATACAGCTCCTCTAGATCGGTGAAAAACGCGTGCTGGTGATAGTCATTCAAACGATCAGCTCGCAAACAAACCACACTGCCAACGGCAACCACCAGCATCACCACGACCGCAACAATCGACCATTTCAATTGCCGAGTGCCACGAATCCACGATGGAGCATAAGCCCACGAAAGGCTAAACGCGGCGATCCCGATCGGCCAAGCGTATGCCCAAGTAGGAACTTGATACCAATTAACGTAGCGAATCCAGAATGCCGTTAAGAAGCAAAACACAACTCCTAGCAGAGCATTCAGAATGCCATGTCGACAAAAGATTGAAACCAATTGCCCTACCGCCGCCACCACAAAAAACATTGTCGCCGCGCGAAACGTTAGGCTGTAAAAGTACCCGAGCGAATGCGTGGACACGCTGTAATCGGCATTCCGTGAGTACCCATGGCGGTAGTCCCCGCCAAACCAGAAATCAGGATTACTGAAGCCTTCCAAGACTCTCCCCATACGGAACATTTGGAATTGCGAAATGGCTGTCGAATACGAAACTTGATTCACTACCCCGATCACTAACACCACGACCGCCCCGATAGCGACCAAACTCGTAATTCTCGCCAGCCAAATTCGACGCGGATAATCGGCTCGCTGTTGAAAGAACTGGTACGAGCGGCCTCGCTGGTCTCTGGCGAACAGAAAGATCCCCGTCGCTGCTCCCACCGCCGCCGCAAACAAATCGTTGAGGTATTCAACTCCAAAACAAGCCCACTCAATCCCAGAAGCCATCGCTACGGTGTTGTAGCTAATTAGAATCGCAATCAAGTACAGGCCGCACACCAGCACTGCGACCAATGCACCACCCCAATGCAACCGGAAGGTTTGCCAGAGTAGCGACCGCATCGAACGCATAAAACCACCGTTGGGCGCTGAAGTCGCGATCGACTTCGACTTCGACATTGTTTTGGTTGCAAGCCGATCTGAAACAATAACCGAAGGCCTTAACCACGTTCCATG
>CAZKTR010000638.1:0-2179 GCA_964555525.1 uncultured Pirellulaceae bacterium | reverse complement strand
TCGGCGCATCCCGCTTAAACGTGTATAGCTTTACAGTGACTCGCGAAATGCTTGAATTCTCAATTCGACCGGCTGTTCCGAATGACTACGATCGCCTCGGCGAGGTCATGTTTGAGGCCGTTCGAGATGGCACGCCACAGTATACTGATGCGCAGCGTTTCGCTTGGGTTCCTGAGCCGAGGTCCGGCCCAGCCTGGCACAATCGTCTGAATTTGCAAACAACATTCGTCGCGGAAGACGAAAATTCGCTGCTTGGTTTTATGAGTCTGGTCAACAATTATGTTGATTTCGCGTATATCCGCCCAGCGGCAAGAGGCTCTGGCATGTTCCGCATGCTATACAATGAGATCGAGGCAGTCGCGTGTCGAAGTAATTTCAAACGATTATGGACCCATTCGAGCCTGACTGCGCAGCCTGCATTTACAGCTGTGGGGTTCCACATTAAATCCAAAGAATCTGTGCAGATTGGTGACGCTTCGCTTGACCGCTTTGAGATGGAGAAAACTTTCGTGGCACCAGTCTCTGGATAACAATGCGATACACCCATGTCGCATCTCGCGTCGGTTTTGATGTTCAGTTTATTTGCTGTGACTGGGCCATCGAGGACTAGGCAGGTCTTTAGCACCGGACACATGGCAAACTGTTCCTGTGCCATGTGTGGCAATCCACATAAATACTTCAACGCAAAAACTCGCCAAGAAACCATCGATCTTGACGGCGACGAGTTCAACGCTTATTTGCTGCGACGGGGTCACCACGGACGCTATCCACGTTACACGGTTACATGCTCGTTACAAAACCTGTCCGAACAATCCTCTACAATTTCAACCTAAATCAAGTGTTTGAGGAGGGCAGATGTATATCACTGCAATTATCCGCTTTATGGGAACATCACAAATCTGTCAAAGCCCCTGCGGTGGGCTGGTCGCGACAATTTCCTACCGAGGGTTTAGAGTTTTTCATCGCTCCGTTTTTAGGCTGGTGTCATCAACCGTCGGCTCGGTGATCACCAACGTTATCCCGCTTACGAGCTTTAGCATGAGAAGTATTTTCGTCTTTTTTGTGATCACGATCACTTTGTGTACTTTCCGGGTAGGCTCAATCGCCGCAGCACAAGACGCTATTTCACCAGAGAAGACTGATGCACTTTTGGTTTGCGTATCAAATAAATGGGCCGTTTGGAGAACAAGAGAGCTGATCGAAAAGACTCGTACGCACGTTGCACAAGGTTTCATCCATCGTTTCTATCGCCAAGATTTGTCAAGTCAGCGTGCTTTTTTAGTCTTCACTGACAGCGATGCAGAAACTGGTCCTCGTGCAACGGTAACTGAAGACGGAACTGTTGCGATATTAAATCGAGGCCACATTACGTGGTGCTTGGCAGACGGAAAAACGAAACTTGATCCAGCAAGACATTTACAGATTCTCAAACTGTATCCAGATGGCGTGGTAGCCCATGACCGCACGGGGCACGGTTTTAATTCGGTGGATTTCGTGCCATTCAAAAACCATGCGCTAGATTTCGACTCAAAAGTTGAGCTGATTCCCGCAGGGATCCGTCGCTTCAGTCGTTCGCCGATCGCTCGAGAGGGAAATCGCCTGGCGTGGCTTCGATTTAAGCCAAACAAGGCTGGCAATAAGAACAAAACAGGTTTTGCGACGCTACATATCTACAACATTGAAGAATCGAAACATACGACGATCAAGCTAAAATCAGCAATGCAGCGCAGCAGTTGGGCAACTGCCCTCGGCGAAAACATTTTGATCGTGGGCGGGCAGGTTTTTGACGTGAAAAGTGGTGAGCGATTAAACCCAGTTCAAAACAGAAAAATTCATAGAAATCTTCAAAACGTGTTTGCGATTAGAAATCGCATTGGATATTATTCCTTCAAAAATATCTTGGGCGCGATTGACCTTCTTAATCCAGACTTACCTTCAATAGAGATAGGGGCGATAACTAACCCGCCTACCACGACTGACTCCGGCGTCACATTTTGGGATGGAAAACGCTGGAATGACATAGAATGGCTCAAGCAATGGCCCGCCCCTCAAGACGAAGAGGGAACGAAGAAATGATCCATGGCGTATTTTATTAAATTGCGGTTGCCGCGGCCCGATGAACGCAGACGTTACCCCGCTTACATCCCTGCTGTATAGAAGGGATTGCGATAGAGAGCGA
>CAZKTR010000637.1:0-2183 GCA_964555525.1 uncultured Pirellulaceae bacterium | reverse complement strand
TCAATAACAACAGGTAACCACCGGACAGCCCCGGCAAGATCATCGCGCTGGCTCCAGCCAAACCTGCCAGCAGAAAGCTCACAAAATTCGATCCGCCCGATCCAACGAACCCCTGGGCTTGCCCGTAAGCTAAAGCAGCCATCGCTAGAAAAGCGATTACCGCAGGGACGAACAACGCGGCTCCGGTCCGAGTGACCATTCGCCAAACAACCGGCACGCCGCCAAGCGTCAAGCCAATAAACAAGCTGTACATGATCCAGCGCTGTTCAATGACTAAGTTCTTGAGAGTACCTGCCAACAGCAAAACGCCAAGGCCCGCTGATAATCCAACCAAGCCCAGCACGACCAAAGAACGTAAGTCGAATTTGAACCGAGTCACTTTTGATAGCGAGTCAATGAACGCTGGATAGATTCCCGCAGCCAGTAACATCGTACCGCCACTAATTCCGGGCACCAGGTTAGCTAACCCCATTAACAGTCCACCGAACAAACTACGAGTCACCAACAGCGGTAAGCCGACCTCGGGTGCTTGTGATAAACCATTCGCAGCTGGAGTAGTTTGAGCTTGAGTTTCGGGGGTTTGAAATGGGTTCTCTGACATCACTCGGTATCACTTGTTTAGAGAGGGCTGATGGGAAATGTAATCGGGTTGGTTGGGCCAGCGGGTTGATTTTAAATCCCGCAAGAGTAACCAGAAGACGCTCGTACTAAAAAGAACTCTTGGAGGGTTCGCAGTAAGAATTGGGGGTGCTGTCTAAAGTGTCTGTAATAGAAACGTGCAACGAAATACTGGTATTTGGCAAGATGGGCGGTTGGTGCAGCTTGGGTTGCTTGCTGGCAAGGGTGATTTTGGGGAATGTTGAAATCGCTGGTATCAGTAAGCTAAAAGCCTGTTAGATTTACAAAATACTGAGCTCATTAAGGGGACAAAGAAGTCTCCTGGGCCGATCTTTAAAACGCAACTTGTTTAATTGTGCGACTTCAAGAAATTGATTTTCGCATCGCAGTTCGAACGATTCGAACCGCAACGATAGTTCACCATGTTTATTCGTCAATACGGTCACCAATTCCGCATCGACACACCTGCCAAAGTAAACTTTTTTTTGGAGTTGCATGGTCGGCGTGAAGACGGCTTTCACCAGATCGACACCGTTATGCAAACGGTGTCTTTGTGGGACCGGTTGGATATTATCCCCTCCGAGAGTCATGAAATTCAGCTCTCATGTCAGTTGCAGCAGCCTGCTGGGCAGCCTAGCGAACAAGACCTAATTCCGACGGACGGTCGTAACTTGGTGGTCCGTGCTTGTGAGCGTTTGAGGGATTACGCGGTCGAACATCGGATCGATTCGCCGTTGTCGCTGGGATTGAAGATTCATTTGACCAAGTGGATTCCATCAGCGGCTGGACTGGGAGGTGCGTCTTCGGATTGTGCGGCGGCTTTGGTTGGCGCGAATCGAGTTTGGAAGCTAGGGTTGAGTCTGCGGCAGTTACACTCAATTGCCGCAGAGTTGGGCAGTGATGTGCCGTTTTTTTTATACGGTGGTGCGTGTCGTTGCACGGGACGAGGCGAGATCATTCAATCGGTGTCGGCGCCGGCGGGGGTGGATTTGGTGATCGTTAAACCGCCAGTAGCTTTGTCAACCAAAGATGTTTTTGAGCGAGTTGCTTTGGCGTCAACGGATTCATCGACGAGTTTGGCCGACCCGACGCTTCAAGCCGTTGCAACGGGGCGAGCTCAGCAAATCGCAGGTTCGCTTTTTAATCGACTCGCTCAACCCGCAGCAGAGTTAACAGACCAAATGGACCGTGTGGCTGGGCTGTTTGAGCGAGTTGGAAGCTTGGGGCATCAAATGAGTGGGAGCGGTTCCAGTTGCTTCGGAATTTTTCCCAACCGAAAGTCAGCTAGGGTCGCTCGTCAGCAGCTGTCTAGCCAACTCAATGATTGTCGAGTTTTTGCAGTCCGTACATTGGCTGCCTCTGAGATTGTTACGGACCAACCGACACTAACCGACCAAAATGTTCCGCCCACGCGTGAAGGAGCGTCGCAATGGAAGTAACGGAAGTTAGAGTCAAGCTGATCAACAGTCCTGAAGATCGCTTGCGCGGATTTTGTAGCGTGACTTTTGATAACAGCTTTGTCGTGCGTGATCTGAAAATCATTGAGGGCAATTCAGGCCCGTTTG
>CAZKTR010000636.1:0-2190 GCA_964555525.1 uncultured Pirellulaceae bacterium | reverse complement strand
AGTACATTCGAGAGTGGTCAATTTGGTTGGATCTAAAGATCATCATCAAGACGTTCACGGTCGTCTTTTCTCGTCAGAACGCCTACTAAAAAGGCACGGCGCACGCGGTTGCTTTACTAGCTTGGCTGAATGGCAACTAGAAACTGTAAAGCGGACATAGGATTTGCCCGCGTGAACAATGAGCGGGCGATGCTACGAGCGCAGCAAGAAGCCTTTCGTAGTGGATGAGGCAACGAATCCTTGCGGAGGGGTCGAGCTTCAGGACTCGTAGCCTCATCCACTACGTTTTAAAGCAATCACCCGGTGAAATGTAGTTTTCAGCTTAGCGAGAGCTTTCGGCTCTGCATGTCACGACGTTAATTTCAGTCTATTGTTGTAAGCACGCCACGTGCTATGCAGACAAAATGGAAGTAAGTGCTTTTAGTTTAAGTACTTCGCTGCTACTATGATGTCTCGTTATTGTCGTTGACTTCAGCATAACAAACGGGCTGAATTCATGTTCTTAGAAACATTACTCAAGAACCATAGCAGCTAGTAGGCATATGTCAGAAACCACTAAAACCACTATTGTTCCCAGGAACATTCTGTTTCCCTTTATCTTGTTGGCAACATGTTTTGCTATGTGGGGGTTGTCGAATAATATGACCGACCCGCTGGTTAAAGCTTTCCTAAAGATTTTTCCAGAACTGAGTACGGCTCAGACAGCTTTGATTCAAAATGCCTTTTACGGTGCCTATTTTGTACTGGCGATTCCTGGAGCAGTGATCGCCCATAAGTTTGGTTACAAAAAAGGAGTTTTAGTTGGGCTAGGAATTTACATTCTGGGCGGTTTACTTTTTTATCCGGCTAGCTTGATGCTACAGTTCAGCCCGTTTCTGTTTGCGTTTTTTGTTTTGGCTGGCGGGTTGTCAATCCTAGAAACAAATGCCAACCCGTACATCATTGCGATGGGGCCAGAAGAAACGGCTACCCGTCGCTTGAACTTGGCCCAATCTTTTAACCCAGTAGGTTCGCTGATTGGACTGTTTCTATGCAAGTTTGCAATTTTGACGAAGCTTGAAGTGGTCAATCAAAAAATTACGGAGGGAATGGCGGCTGAAGAAGTTAAGGCCTTGCAAGTGGAACAGCTAAACATTGTGATGACCCCTTACTTCATCGCGGCTTTGGTGTTGATCGTTCTTTGGATATTGATTGCGACCAACAAAAACATGCCGACTGTTAAAGGAGATGCCAATGAGGCCAACGTTGGTTCTACCGTAAATTTCTTGCTCACCAAGACCAATTACTTATTCGCTGTCGTTGCGATGTTTTTCTACGTTGGTGCTCAAATTGCCGTTTGGACATACACGTTCCATTACATTACAGGGCAACTTGGGATCGAGGATAGTGAAGCGATGAACTATCACATTATCGCTATCATCTTGTTCTCTGTTTCTCGTTGGATGTTTACAGGGCTAATGGCGTTCTTCAAGCCAAGTACGCTATTGGCTTTTGCCTCCTTCATAGCCATGCTCTGCTCGCTTGGAGTAATGTATGGTGGCGATATTGCTTTCGATGGATACATTCCATTCATCGGACCAGCACCGTTTACGCTGGGTATCGTTTGCTTGATCTTAACTTCAGTATGTATGTCACTAATGTTCCCGACTATTTTTGGCTTGGGTTCACGCGGCCTTGGCACTGCCACGAAACTCGGAGCCTCGGGTTTGATCATGGCCATTCTTGGGGGGGCATTGCTACCTCTCTTGCAAGGCAAATTGATCGACGTCTTTGACGGGGAAACAGCGATGGGACCAGCCGCAGCCAAGTCGTATGTCGTCCCGTTAGTTTGCTTCGTCGTGGCCTTTGCTTATGGACTCTACGCCCGGTTTACTGAGCCAACAGAGCCAGCGGCTACTTAGTTTTCAGTCCAACATAAGCTGGTCAACGGCTACTCAAAGATTTGAAGTGTGTCTCCTTCCGAGCACACTTTGCTTTGAGGCTGTTGGCCAGCATTTTTTTTGTCGCCTTTTCGCTCCGAGGCTGACATTTTTACGCGGGGTTTTTAGTACCGCCTTTAGGCGAAATTCGTAGCCGGAGTCGCCAGACTTCGGGATGCGGTACAGTAAGGCCCCTGAACTCTGGCGAGCCCAGCTACGATGCCTCATAGTCGCCGTGAAACCAAATCAGTAACTGCCCTGCTCCACTGAG
>CAZKTR010000635.1:0-2197 GCA_964555525.1 uncultured Pirellulaceae bacterium | reverse complement strand
TGGCTACGTTTGCGAAGTAGATCCATTCAAAGAAGCAGTGTTTGCGACCGCGATTCTCGGTGAACGGTTTGATTTGCATGTCGCCGTCGACGATTGTGATTGCGTGCCCAGGTTCAAGCGATTTGATTGCGTCGCGCGAGAAACCGAGGTTGAGTAACGCCACGCTTTCACTGGCGGCGGCAAACAAGCGACCGTCAGTCGCGTAACACATCGGCTTGATGCCCAGTGGGTCACGAGCAATCAGCATATCACCTTTGGCGTTCATCATGGCCAACGAGTAAGCGCCGTCCAAACGATCGGCGATTCCTGAAATCGTTTCGATCATGCAGCACGAAGTTTGCTTGGTCAGCTGCTGACTGATTTCGTGCATTAGAATCTCAGTGTCCGATTCTCGTACTAAGTGGTTGGCTGGATCGCTGAGCAATTCGTCGGCGAGTTCGCGGTAGTTGGCCAGTTGACCGTTGAAGGCAAACGTGAACCATTGCTTGCGGTTGAAGTGATGGTTTTCGAAAGGCTGAGCGTAACTGCGGTCGTCTTTGCCGCAAGTTGCGTAACGCACGTGGCCGATTGCAGCGGTTCCGGCGTATTGTTTCTGCAGGGATTCGGCTTTGGCCGAGTGTGACAAGCGGAAGACTTCTTGGACGGTGCCGATTTCGCGGTAAGTGTCCAGCAGTTGTCCGTTTTCAGGAGCTGGATTGAACCTTGAAATTCCCGCCGACAGCTGGCCACGGTTTTGCATGTCTTGCAGCAGGCGAGGGATCAGGGAAGATGCCTGCATTGGATCATCGCCGGGTAGCAAATCGCTGACTTCGCCGGACAAGTGATAGACCGCGGCCACGCCGCATTCGTGATGAAGTTCGCTCATCGATTTTTGATGTAGGAGGGGCTGGGCATGGGCGTTGACTAGTCAGAACGAGATTCTAGGTCCGCGACCAGATCTCCTCAACCGTTACTGCCCAACTAGGTCATTTTTGTTTTCAGTGTTGCAGGGTAAACTGAGGGTGAGGGAAGCAGTAGCGGCCCAGCTAGTTTTTTGGCTCAAAAGGTAATGATTTCGGTATGACAACTGAGAACTGGATTTCAGAACGCTCGAAAAGGTTTGACGCGAGCGGCATTCGTCGGATGTTCGATTTGGCGGCAAAATTGGAAAACCCAATCAATCTGTCCATCGGTCAGCCCGACTTTGATGTGCCCGAGTCGGTGCGAAACGAGCTGATTGCTGCCGTGCAGGGTGGCAAAAACGGTTATTCGTTGACCCAAGGCATGCCGGTTTTGCGAGAAAAGCTACAAGCCGAAGTCGATCAAGAATTTGGTCACGACGATCGCAGCGTGTTTGTATCCAGCGGAACCAGCGGTGGTTTGTTCTTGACGGTACTGTCGATGGTTAATCCGGGGGATGAAGTGATCTACTTCGATCCGTTCTTCGTGATGTACCCCGCGATGTTGGAAATGGCGGGCGGAGTGGGCGTGCCGATCATGACCGCTCCCGATTTCAAGATCGATGTCGAGAAAGTTGCCGCGGCGATCACCGACAAAACCAAAATGATTATCCTTAACAGTCCCTCCAATCCGACCGGGGTTTGTCCGAGCGAAGCAGAGATCAAGGCGGTGGCCGAGCTGGCGTATGAGCGTGGGATTTGCTTGGTGTCGGATGAGATCTACAGCAAGTTCACTTACGACCAGCCGCATATTTCGGCGGCGAAGTTCAACCCTGACACGATCGTGATCGACGGTTTTTCAAAGTCTTATGCGATGACGGGTTTGCGAGTGGGGTATGTCCATGGGCCGTCGGTATTGATCCAAAACATGTTGAAGTTCCAGCAATACACGTTCGTTTGTGCGCCACAGCCGGCTCAGTGGGCCGCCGCGGTTGCGATGGATACCGATATTAGTCAGTTCGTGGATCAGTATCGCGGCAAACGCGACCGGGTGCTTGAGGGACTGAAAGATCACTACGAGATCGTTAAACCTGGCGGGGCGTTTTATATTTTCCCCAAACTGCCTTGGGGAACCGGCGACGAGTTCGTGGACGAGGCTGTTAAGAATAACTTGATGATCATTCCGGGGAAGATCTTTAGTGGCGACGATACGCATTTTCGGATTTCTTATGCTGCCTCGGACGAGGTGCTAGACAAAGGGATCGAAGTGTTACAAAGGATTGCTCGTCGCAGTTAACCCTGTAGCTGATGTCGCCAGA
>CAZKTR010000634.1:0-2200 GCA_964555525.1 uncultured Pirellulaceae bacterium | reverse complement strand
TGGTCGACCTAGAAAAGTTATTGTCAAGCTTGGAAGTGCGAGCGACTCAAGCCGGCCAAGTGATTGCCTCGGATTTTGAGTCCAAGCTGGGCACTTACTTTCAACCAGGTGATGAGCTATTGATCATTGGCGATAAGGACTCGATGCAAGCGACCGCGATGGTCAAACAAGAAGATATTCGTTGGGTCAACGCCGATGATGAGTTACGAGTTGAGATTTTGGTTTGGGGCGATGGAAACAAAGAAGTTGTGACTGGAACGCTCGTGCGCAGCAACCCGCGTGCTCGCGATGACCTTCCTCACGATGCGTTCGCCGCATCCAATGGTGGACCGCTGGCAGTCGTGCCTCGTGAACAGGTTGAGGGCAACGATGGATCTGAAGAGGCATCGTTGATTTTGACTGAGCCACGCGTGCCAATCGAAATCGCGCTTGAACCAGAAGACCGGCAGCGAATCCAAGCCGGTCAGAGCGGTTTGTTAATGTTGCGTGGGCGACAGGAAGTGATGGCTGGGTATCTGGCCGATCGGATGATCCGTTTTGCTCGAAAGAACAATTTCCGCACGCATGGGTTATAGTCGCTTTTTGTGCGGGGGCGGTGGGGCACGACTCGGAGAGTCGAGCTACGTAGAACGACTCTCCGAGTCGTTTCTCCAACTGGGGCAATTTAACCCCGCTCAAAAACCAAGGGGCGCGTTAGAATGCTTTCTCATTAAAGCAGTGGCTTGGCTTGTAAGCGAAGTCAGGCGTAACACTCGGAAATAGCAATGTGCAAATATGGTTTTTGTTGGCTGGCGTTGATCTCTGCCTCGCTGTTGGGGAATAATGGTCTCGCTCAGGAGACGTCTCGTACTCAAGAGATTCAGACCAAACAGGATTCCCCCAACATTGTTTTGATCCTTTCGGACGATCAGGCGTGGACGGACTATTCCTACATGGGTCATGCCGAAATCGAAACGCCTAATCTTGATGCACTGGCCAAGCAGAGTGTTCTGTTTCGTCGTGGATATGTTCCTACGGCGCTGTGTCGTCCGTCATTGATGACGATCATTACCGGACGTTACGCTCATCAACATGGAATCACAGGGAATGATCCTTCGCCAAAGTACGCCAAACGCGGTTCTGAAAAAAACAATCAGCAACGCGCCGAACTGATCGCCAACGTCGACAGATATCCAACCATTGTGAAGTTGCTGGCCGAACGCGGATATCAATGTCATCAGTCAGGTAAATGGTGGGAAGGTAGTTTTCAGCGAGGTGGTTTCACTCATGGAATGACGCGTGGTTTTCCCGAACCCGGTGGTCGTCACGGTGATGACGGTTTGACGATTGGCCGTAAAGGGATTGAACCGGTCACTGAGTTTATTGATGGAGCGGTTGCCGCTAAGAAGCCTTTCTTTGTTTGGTACGCACCGTACATGCCGCATTTTCCACATCAGCCTCCTGCGCGTTTGTTAAAAAAGTACAAGGGGAAAGTTGAATCGGATTCGATTGCAAAGTACTACGCCATGTGCGAGTGGTTTGATGAAACCTGTGGTCAACTGGTTGATCACTTGGAAGCCAAGAAGTTGCGCAAGAACACGTTGATCGTTTATGTTTGCGACAATGGTTGGATTCAAAACCCCAAAAGCCGCGGTTACATGCCACGATCAAAGCAAACGCCTTACGAGGGTGGCATTCGAACTCCGATTTCATTCTGTTGGCCGGGTAAGATTGCGCCTAGCGATCGCCCTGAACTGTGTAGCAGTGTTGACTTAGCGCCAACGCTGCTGGCCGCGGCGGGGATTAAAGCCGATTCGGATTTGCCGGGGCTGAATCTGTGGCCCGCGCTGACCGAAGATAAGCCGATCGATCGTAAGGCCTTGTTTGGTGAAACGTTCGCTCACGATATTGCGGACATCAATAAACCGGAAGCGTCACTGATGTATCGGTGGTGCATTGATGGTAAGTGGAAACTACTGCTGACTTACGATGGCGAGGCGTACACCAACGCGGCGAAGTTTCCTCGTACCGATAAACGTCCGCAGCTATTTGATTTGATTGCTGATCCGCATGAAACCAAGAATCTGGCAGGTGAGAATCCTGCGGTGGTTGCCGAGTTGGTAGCGAAGATTAAGCAGTGGTACCCGTTGAAGGAACGAAAGACGGTTGAACGCTGGACCGAAGAGGCGGTTGGTGTTGAGTAGACGTAGCTGGGCTCGCC
>CAZKTR010000633.1:0-2201 GCA_964555525.1 uncultured Pirellulaceae bacterium | reverse complement strand
ACATCGAATCATGAAGTTCACTTCGACAACTCGACCGTTCCTCCGACTGCAGCAGCTCTGCATCGTCGCGGTGATGGCGTGCTTGCCGAGTGTTGTCGGTGCGGATCAGCCGGAGACCAACGAAGACGATTTCCGCAATAAGAAACCAGAGGTTTCCGAGAACATCGGTGTCGACTCAATGACCGGCGACATGATTCCAATGGGCTTGCAGTTCCGCGATACCGACGGTGTGCTGACAGAACTGGGTTCGTTGTTTGATGGCAAGCAACCGGTGATGTTGTCCTTTAACTATTCTGACTGCCCGAAGCTGTGTAGTACTCAGCTTCAAAACATGACGCAAACGTTGCGTGCGGTAAAGAAGAAGTTCAAAGTCAACGATCATTTCCAAATGATCTCGATCAGCATCGACCCGAACGAACAAACCGTTCGCCTCCGCGAAACGGAAAACAAATACATCAAGCAGTACAACGAACCAGGCACCGAGGACGGTTGGCACTTCATGACTGGCAAGCAAGCTGAAATCAAAAAGCTGGCCGACGCTTGTGGCTTCCGCTATCGCTATATCGCCAGGCAGAAGTATTACTCGCACCCGCCCGTGTTTATTTTGATTTCGCCTGAAGGCAAGATCGTTCGTTACATTCACGGTCTGAATTACGAAGTCGCAACGATCGAACAAGCGTTGATCGAATCAGCCGAAGGCAAAATCGGATCGCCGATCAATTGGCTCAGCTACGGGTTGGGTTGCTACGTGTACGACGAGAGCAGCGGACAATACAACTTCCAATCCATGATGATTATGAAAATCGGTGCTGCGATCACTGTGATTGCTTTGCTGGTAACTTTAGTTCCATACTGGTTGTTTTCCAGTAAAACGGATGACGAGACCGACCCAACGAAGGTAGTCGAACCAGCGACCTAAACGGTGGTTCACCCAAAACAACGACATCAATTTTTTAGTTGATCAATAAGAATACGATTATGATCTGGCAATTCCCAACCTTGATGGCTCTTCAACAGTCAACTGAAGCGCTGCAAAAGAACTTGATTACGCAGCGCGTGATTGATTCGTCGCTCGAAGGCACTGTGCCCCCGCATGCACTTGAGCGCAACATCGAGACATCGAATCCATTTTCGCAAGCCTATTGGTTCCCCGAGCAAGCGTCTGAGTTCGCTCCTGCGGTTGACAGCTTGTTCATGGACATCTTTTGGATTTCGCTGGTGTTCTTTGTCGCGATCGTAGCGGTAATGGTTTACTTCTGCGTTGTTTACCGCCGCAAAAATGGCGTGATCGATCCGCAGCCAAGCTCATCACACAACACCACCATCGAGATCTTGTGGTCGGTACTACCAAGTATTTTGTTGGTGTACATGTTCGTCAAAGGAGCCGGAACGTTCTGGGAAATGAAAACTCCTAGGCCTGATTCTGAAGAAATCCAAGTCATCGCGTTCAAGTACGGTTGGAAATTTATCTACCCTAATGGTGACACGACTACCGAATTGCACTTGGTTCAGGATCAGCCAGTGGTTTTGAAGATGCAATCCAACGACGTGCTGCACAGTTTCTTCGTTCCGGCGTTTCGCCAAAAACAAGATATCGTTCCCGGTCGTTACACGTATGCTTATATCGAGCCAATTGTGTTCAACGACGAAGTTGGCAAGTATCGTCTGTCATGCAATGAGTATTGTGGTGACGGCCACAGTAAAATGCGAACGTCCTGCATCGTCCACTTAACACATAAAGATCGTCAGGAAAACACATTGTGGGACAAACCAGAGCATTCCGCTTGGGAGAATGGTAAACACTTGTACCAAGTCCACTGCGCAGGCTGCCACAACATCAATGGCGCCGCTGCCACAGGTCCCGCGTTGAACCTAACTTGGAATCGCCAAGGTAAAACGGCTGGTGGCGAGGCTTTCACGGCCGACGAAAATTACATCAAAGAATCCATTCTCAATCCCAATGAGAAGATCGTGGAAGGTTTTGGTGCTGAAGGATCGATTTCAAAAATGAACTCTTTCAAAGGAATTTTGGACGAAACCCCGGGTAGTGACATCGATCATATCATCGCTTACCTAAAGCACATGAAGGATCCAAGTTTAGTCTCCGACAAGAAACTGAAAGATTTGGCGGATGGCGATAAGCCAGCCGAAGAAACGCCCGCAGAGGCAGCCGAGTAATTCCACTTCACTGACCCTGCACA
>CAZKTR010000632.1:0-2205 GCA_964555525.1 uncultured Pirellulaceae bacterium | reverse complement strand
GCTACGCCACCGACCTGCTAACCAACGAAGCCATCAAACAAATCGAAACCCGCGACAAATCAAAACCGTTCTGCATGGTCGTCGCCTACAACGCGCCTCACTCTCCGTTTCAAGGGCCCAAGGAACTGATCGCCAAATACCCCCAGCTTAGCCATCGCGCCGCCAACTATGCGGCAATGGTCGAAAGTCTGGACATCGGGATCGGTCGCATTCTAAAAACGATCGACCAACAAAACTTAGCCAACGAAACCGTAGTCGTATTCACCTCCGACAACGGCGCCCCTCGTATCGGCAACAACCAACCCTTCCGCGGCCAAAAACGACAAGTCTACGAAGGCGGCATCCACGTGCCATGCCTTGTGCGCCTACCCAACGCGCTTCCCGCCGGAACCAAAAACGCTCAGCTTTCAAAACTGGACGACCTGTTCCCAACCTTGGCCTCGGCCACCAACGTAAAACTCACCAACAAAAAAACCTTAGACGGCAAAGACATCTGGCCCCAGCTTCAATCCGCAACCTCAACACCACGGACCATCGTAATCGCTGAAAACGATTTTGCATTAATCTCCGATGAATGGAAACTGATCTCAAACCAATCAGGTAGTCACGAACTGTTCAACCTAAAGTCGGACAACGCCGAATCAAAGAACGTATTCGCCCAACAACCAACCATCGGTAAACGACTTCTTGCCGGGCTCAACTCCTTCAAACAAAACATCACCGCCGACAAACCGGTTTCCTTTGCCGCGCTCAACCCAACCCAAGCATCCCCACAATCCTCTGACAAACCAATCGCACCAACTGGCGAAGGCAGCAACCTAGCCACCGTGAAACTAACCGGCGACGCGAAGTTCGGAACCTTGGGGGACCGCCGAGTCGAATCGAACGGCAGTGGGATCCGCTTACTTTCGGCCGTCGACCTGAACTCCGACAAACAACACGCGGCAACCGCAACAATGATTTCCAAGGACGTCGATCCAAAATCTCGCTGGTATCGTTTTTATATTTCCGGTTTCGCCCAAGACAACTTCACCGTTGATCGCGATGACTTGTATTTAAAAGTCGAATTCTTAAAAGACAACGGAACCGAATCGCTCGACTTGATCAAAGAACGAATCTACCCCCAAGTCCTACGCGAACGCAGTGACCTCAAAGACGCCGGCACCAACAAGAACCTCGGCAACGGAACCTGGCGGACCTACTCGATGGACTTCCGAACTCCGTTTGCCGAAATCGATTCACTGGCCCTATCGGTTGGCTTTGCTAACGGAACAGGGCAGGGTGAAACGCGAACCGAGTTCTGGGTTCGCGAAATGAACGTCAAACCAATCAACGCTCCTGAAAACTACCAACCCATACCCGACCGCATCGCAACTTTCCCGCAACCGAACATCGACTCGTTGGTTCACCTTGGCGGACGTTGGTACTACGACCCTCAGGGCGGCGACAAAACGGTACCGAAAAAGTTTGATCACACCAACGACGATCAACTACTTTACAAATCGGACAAATTCGAACCGGTCTTCGCAGACAACATGACGTCTTGGCTGCGTGCCGGCTACAAAGACCGCAACAACGAACTGGTCACCGAGGATCAATATCGGCCGGACAACTTGGTGATCCAAGTGACCCATGACCACATCATTTTGTACAGCCGAAATTTACCGAACCATCCAACCGCCACGTTCCCCGACCGCTGGCGGATGCTCGACGGCAACCCATCGTTTATCCAAGAACAGAGTGCGGTTTGGAAGTTGCCGATCAATCCCAAAGTCAAACCGGACCGCGTCGCGATGAACGCACAAAACGAAAACAAAGCGCTGCCAATGGGACCGATCGGAGTGGCCACCAATGGGGTGATCTTCTTCAACCCGTTTGACCACATCAATGAAACCGACGCGACTTGGCGACTGGACCGCTGCTGCGGCCACCCCAGCCCACGCAGCCAATACCACTACCACAAGTACCCCGTCTGCGTGAAGACACCGTGGAGCGATGAAGGCCGAACGCATTCGAACGTAATCGGGTTTGGCTTTGACGGGTTTCCCGTTTACGGCCCCTACGAAGCCGACGGCCTACTAGCCCGCGACGACACCAAAAATCCGCTCAACGACTTCAACCTCCACACCGACGACCAACGCGGTCCTCACTACCACGTCACTCCCGGCAAATTCCCGCACATCATCGGCGGCTACTGGGGCGAAG
>CAZKTR010000631.1:0-2209 GCA_964555525.1 uncultured Pirellulaceae bacterium | reverse complement strand
GCGAAATCGGGCTGTGAGTGGCCAAAAAAGGCACCTAGCCAAATAGCAACACGAAAAAAGCGGTGACTAGGTCACCGCTTTTCGATTGGTTTTTGACTTCACCCCGAAACCTTAGTAGCTGGGCGTCGAGTAACCTGGTGTTACTGGCACTGCGGTTGTGGGGGCAGGCACCGTGTAGGCCGGATTGGAAGACGCAATGGTAGCCGCAGCAGGGGCCGTCGGACCGTTCCATCCTCGACGCTGAGGGTACACGTTGACCCAAACGTTTTGGCCGTTGCGGACGTTGCGAACCAACATCTGAGCCGATGGCCGTGGTGTTGGCAGAGGCGTAACGTAGGCTTGAGCTGCGGCTGCGGGAGCCGATGGGTTGTTATAGCTGACAAAACGATTCATCAACGAAACTGCGTGGAAGCTATCACGTGCCCGTTCAAAGCCGTGGCCGTTGATGGTCCGGATCTCGTCGCCGATTTCTAGGCCAGCTGCTTGGGCCGGACTGCCGGGCGTTACCGAAGTGATTCGAAGTGTAGTGCCTTGGTAGCCCCGTTTCAGTTGAACGTTTACGCCAAAGTAAAACTGGTTTTGCGGTTGAGGTGGTTGGACCGTAGGATAGCCCGGGCCGACGTAAGCTTGTGCTTGAGGCTGAACGGCAGTTGGTAGTGTGCTAACTTGTGCTTGAGCAGAAGTTATCATGCTGGCCACGGTGATCAACATTGCGATGGCGGAAGTAATTTGCGTTCTCATTGGATTTTCTTTCCCTTTAAAATTTTTGAATGGGCTGTCCAGAGCCCGGTAAGTGTTAGAGGTTGTCTTCGCAAGTTCGATGCCAAAACTAATGAGCTAAAGCGGCAGGTTGATGGGAGGTCAATTTTGCGGCGATCAGCCAGAAGATAGCAACGTGATTTATAGCGCGATCAGCAAGGTTGTTAGAGCTGCTCGATTACAACATCAGCTTGGTTTTTAAGCGGTGTTTACTAGGTTCAGCTGGTTTGCTTGTCGGCAAACTAAGCGCCGAATCACAGCGATAAAGAAGCTCCAACAGTGCTGCCGGATGTTATTGGCTGGCTATCGGCTGGATGGTTCACGACCCGTTGCTCTGCAGTAAATTTGATGGCGCCATTGTCATTTTGATGTCACCGTGGATCTAGGTTTTCGGTGATTGAGGCTTCGCCCGAATTGATCAAGTCAAAAAGTGGCAGAAAGTCTCCGTTGCGTTTTTGCCGGCATGGATGGAGCTTAATTGGCGGAAAAACCGAAAGCCATCAGGACGCGTAGCTACAGTCGAAATACGAAAAAAGCGGTGACTTAGTCACCGCTTTCGTTTGGTTTTCACTTCGCCACAAAGATGGTCTGTTATTGATGGTGGTCTTCTATTGACCAGCCAAGGTTAAGGCCATGATGAATGGTGAGATATCCAAGAAGCTGACGACTCCATCCATATTGCAATCCGCAGCGGCTTCCTCGGCTGGACTACCTTCACTGGCCAGAACTGAAATGAATGGTGCGATATCTAAAAAGTTAACGATGCCGTCTAAGTTGACATCTGCGTGTATGACAAAAAGAGGTTCTAAGTCAAAAGCTCTCACTAAACCTCGATCAAACCCACTGTCATCAAAACTCTGGGCCCCTACCGCAAGCGTTAGGCCATCGCCGGAAAGATCCGATTGCAATCCAAAGAAACTGCCCCGCTCACCAAATACACGCCCCAGTTGCACCCAATCATCATTTTCGTTCCTGAAAATTCTAGCGCTTGGGCCTTCACCAGGAATGATCATCCCGTCAGCATCAATGGCAGCAGGGAATCCGTCACCAAAGCCGCCCACAGTCAGAATAATTCCATCACTCGACAGACTTAAACTAGAGCCAAATCGGTTAAGCGGAGTCCCGTTTAAGTCACCCCCTACTTGAGTCCAAGTGCCTCCAGTGTCCCTGTATACACGAGCCGCCCCACTCCCTCCGCCCATATCTTCATTTCCGATCGCCGATACCGCCACGATAGAGCCGTCGTCAGAGATATCTATGCTGCTTCCAATACGATCGCCGGGTTCCCCAACGACGGTCTCTCCAACCTGCGTCCAATTAGCTCCCACAAAATCAAACACACGGAAGCTGCCAGTAGCTCCAATCGAACCCTCTGCACCAATGGCTACTCTTAGGCCGTTTGCCGATAAACCTAAACCATTTCCAAAAAATTCACCGTCCCCAGTGATGT
>CAZKTR010000630.1:0-2210 GCA_964555525.1 uncultured Pirellulaceae bacterium | reverse complement strand
GTTCAAACAGCTGATCTTTGTCTTCCAAACCAATGATTGGGATGTGCATCAACAGCACCACCAATTGGGACTCGGGAACCTGAGCCAAATCGCGTTTGATAAATTCAAGCTGTCGCTGACCGAGCACGGGTTGGTAGTGCATCTTGGGCACACGGGCGTTGGCTTTTTGCCAGCCGATCGTATCCAACACCACAAAGTGAACTTGGCCGTAGTTGAAGGAGTAATAAGTTGGCCCGTAGGTTGCTTCAAAGGTTTCGTTGACATGTTTGCGTTGGGTCGCGTCGGTATTCAAGTCGTGATTGCCGATGACGTTCCGCCATGGAATGCCAATCAATGCGATCGTCTGGTTCAACGGTTTGAAGGTGTCCAGATTGTCGAACGCGATGTCGCCAAGGGTTACGCCAAAGGCATGTTCTTTGCTACCGATTAAATCCTCAACGACATCTTGAGCCACGTAGTCGACTTCGGTTTGGTTACGTGGTTGTGGATCGGCGAACAAGAGGATTTTAAAGTTCTCGGGCTCTTCGTTTTTATACAGCGGAAAGTTGATTGTCTGCGGTAGCGGGCCAGTCGGTTGGCTGCCGGGGAATTTTAAAGCTGGCGAACCCGACGGTTTGTGGATGTAATAGAACTTGGGCAAGTTGTCTTCGTCACGCCGAAAGCGAAATCCACTGGGTTTGATCGCAAACAACATCGTGTCGTCAGCGATCGGCAGACGATAGCGGCCTTGCTGATCGGTGGTGGTGATGTCAAAACCATTGGAAACTCGGACACCCGAAAACGGAGCGTCCGAATCATCGAACTTGCCATCGTTGTTGTTGTCGACAAAAACCACGCCGGTAGCCATGGGCATATCGGGCTCGGTTTTTTTAATGTCGGGTTGGTCGATTGTGGGACGATCGTTTTTGATTGGATCGCTCGCGCTATCGTCGGGAACGGGTCGAGTCAGACGTTGTTCATCGGTCGAATCCGGTACCCGCGGTTTGGGAGGTTCGACAGGAAAGGTTTGTGCGGATCCGAATCTTGGGAAGACCAAGCAGGCCAGTAAAGCAGCGATCGTCACCCAAGCCAAGCGCTTGGCCCGATTGACTTGCACAAACGAGAAATTCGCTGAGTGGGTGGTCTTCAAGGCAGTCGTTTTTCGCATCATGGTAGGTCTTCCCGCTTTTGTATCAGGGCGTTTGGACTCGATTCGCGTCCACTGGAAGGTATTCGTAATAATGACATTTATTGGTCAAAATGCAAGTTTGACAGATTGGATTGCCCCGCGAGCGAATCGGATTTATGATGATCGGGTGAAGATCGAGCCGGTTTAAGTTGTGCGCTACCTGTTGATCCCTAGCTAAATTTGACTTCTTTATGATTGCTCTGCCGTGTCAGAAAATTTCCCCGACGCTGAACTGGAAGCTTACTTAGACGAAACACTGGATCCTGATCGATCCAATGAAGTCGAACGAGCGCTGCAGGCCGATGAGGAATTGTTGCAGCGGTTGACTCATATCAATGAGCGTCGTAATGCGGGTGTTCATACACTCGGCGAGATTTGGCGTCGCAATCAGATTGGTGTACCCTCGCCGGAAATGCTTGGTAACTACCTATTGGGGGTGACGACTGCCGAGGAGTCGGACTACATCGATTTTCGAATGACCAAGCTAAAGTGTCCTTTCACATTGGCGATGTATGACGATTTGGTTCGTCAGCAAAACGAAAGTGAAAAACAATCCACCAGCAGTCGCCGCGATAAAATTTTTCAGTCGAGTGTAAACCTGCTGAAGAAACCGCAAGACTAAGCTAAGCAGGCTGTGGTTGGCTAGGTTGTTTGCGAGGCCTGGTGGACTGGGCCGCAAATCTTGAAGCTCGGAAGGAATTTAAGATTGGTATCTCTTCCACTACGTAGGAATAATCACCGACACTTTGTTGCGATTTCTACATATCGGATTTGTTGCCGCCAGTAATGTTTGATGGCAATGAGAAACATGCCAAATGTCTGCTGAAATTCGCTAAAAACGTCGAAGATGAACGTTATGAAATGACCTTACGTACGTCTATGTAAGTGCTTGGAATCATCTGTTTGTTTCTAGCGATCGGGTGAAATGGCTCGGTGGCGGTTTTCAGGATCAAATTTGGCTGCGGCATTTTTGCCGTTTTATTGGTAGAATTTGATTTGACGTTTGAGATGATCCGAGATATTGTTCCCTTGCTAAGAAATC
>CAZKTR010000629.1:0-2217 GCA_964555525.1 uncultured Pirellulaceae bacterium | reverse complement strand
TCGATGGGCGAAAAGCGACGTTGGCTAATGACGGAGACGACAATTGCCACTGGCAGCGTCGCGAAAACGTAGGTTCTGGTTGCTGGTTAGTAAGAAACAACAATGAGTGAAGTTCAAACAAGAATTTTGGTTGTGAGCGGTGCGTTTCCATCCAGTACCGATCCCTCGCGTGGAATCTTCGTGCACCAACGCGTTCGCGCGTTATCAGAAATGCCGGGCATCGATGTTCGAGTGATAGCCCCAACACCTTGGGCTCCGCCAGTTGAATCCGTGCCTAAGTGGCGAAACTTTTCAAGGCTACCGCGAAGCGAGGTTTTTAAAGGGCTTGCAATCGAGCGACCAAGATATTTTTTACCACCAAAAGTTGGAGGTTATTTTCATCCCCAATTCATGTACCCGACGCTATTAAAAGCTGCACGTAAGTTGCATCAAGAATTTCCGTTCGATTTGATCGATGCACATTTTGTTTATGCGACTGGCGTTGCAGCGACAAAGGTCGCAAAAAGGTTGGGCGTTCCAATTTGCTTGACTGGACGTGGAGAGGATATGATTCGATTTCCGTCGATGCCGTTCAAAGGAAAGAGCATCCGTTGGGCTCTGAATAACGCGGATGCATTTGTCGGTGTCAGCGAACAAATCTCACAAGCAATGGTGACTCATGGAGCCAAGCCCGATCGAGTTACCACGATCGCAAACGGAGTCGATATTCAGCAATTCGCTCCGCAATCGCAAATTGAGTGTCGTGAATCTCTCGGTTTGCCAACGGATCGTAAGATCTTGATTACAGTAGGCGATAGGCTGGAGCTGAAAGGCTTTCATGTTATCGTCGAGGCGCTTCCAGAGGTTCTGAAAACACATCCCGACGCCATGTACGTTTGCGTTGGTGGACCTGGAAGGCACGGGCGAGACTATACCAGCCAAATTCAATCGCGAATCGATGCGTTGGGGCTTGGGGATCGTGTTCTTTTAGCAGGCCCTCAAGATCATTCAGAACTTCCTTGTTGGTACAATGCCGCCGATTTATATGTACTGGCTTCATCTCGTGAGGGTTCACCAAACGCATTGTTGGAAGCGCTGTCTTGCGGTACTCCTGCAGTGGCAACCCGTGTTGGTGGGGCGCCTGACGAACTAGAGCCAACGGGGTTTGGGCTGGTCATGGCAGAACGATCACCGCAAGCAGCCGCCAAAACGATATCTGAAGCACTAACGAAGAATTGGGACCGACAAGCGATTCGCCGAGCATTGGAAAACCGCTCGTGGAATCGTATCGCTGCAACCGTTCTTAACCACCTTGGGCCGCTGTTGCCAAAGAACAAAATGGCAGGCATGGCCATGTCTGGAGAAACTGACTATTAACAGGACAAAAATGATGCACGCTGGTGAGCAAGCGGATCCGCAGCACCAAGAAATAGTTGAGGATGAATCGGATGGATCGCTGATCTTTATTTCTTGGGCCTCCAACTGTAGTCGCAGCGACAATATCGCTCGTGAACTCGGCGGAAAATCTTATATGGTTTACCATCCGATTTGGGGAAGCAATTTTTTTACGATCGCTTTCAAGTACCTAACTCAGTCGATCGAGACATTTTGGATTCTGCTGCGTGATCGCCCGCGCCGAGTGATATGCATGAGCCCGCCGGTTCCATCGTTGATACCGGTTTGGATTTATTGTCTGCTGTTCCGTGGGCGGTTTGCGATTGACTACCACACTGCTGCTTTTGTTTTGCGTGCTCAACAGGCACTTTACTTCATGCAAGCTTTTTTTGCCCGGAGAGCCTCGGTCAACATACTCACCAACTCGCATCTTGCGGGGATTGTTGAGGGCTGGGGCGGGAAAACGATGTTGATCGGGGACGTTCGTGTCGTCTTTGATCCGATTGAACCCTATCCAGAGTTGAGAAGCGGTTTCAACGTTACATTTGTAAGTCGATTTTCTGAAACAGAACCATTGGACGATGTTTACGAAGCGGCTAGGCGACTTGCCAGTGAAGGAGTGCATTTGTTTGTCACCGGCGACCTTCGTGACGCGTCGAAAGCTGACATCGATAACTGCCCAGATAACGTGACGCTTACGGATTTTTTGAGTGTACCTGTTTTTGGCGGCTTACTTCGTGATAGCGACGCCGTGTTGTGTTTGTGTACCAATGACAACACGATGCAACGTGGCGCCTATGAAGCGATGTCAGTAGAAACTCCTTTGGTACTTTCCGATTGGCC
>CAZKTR010000628.1:0-2222 GCA_964555525.1 uncultured Pirellulaceae bacterium | reverse complement strand
AAAATCAAAATCCTTGCCGATGAAGAAACCGATCGAATCTTGGGCGTTCACGCGATTGGCCCACGAGCTGGTGACTTGATCGCCGAAGCGGTAACCGCAATGAACTTCGAAGCCAGCAGCGAAGACATCGCTCGCATCTGTCATGCTCACCCGACATTGTCGGAGATCATGTGGGAAGCAGCCATGGCGGTTGATGGCCGATCGATTCACTCGTAGTCGCTGCTTTTAGTGTCGCCACGAATGTAGCCGCCGCGCATAACTGTGAGTGGAAACCCACAGATGCGCCGTGTCCCTACGATGAAAGCTTGTTGTCCGTGGGCTTACACCCACGGCTATATGCTGCTACCGCTTCGCGACTAACTGTGATCATTGACTACTCAAAGCCCCAATGAATGGCGAGATATCCAGAAAGTCAACTCGCCCGTTTTCATCCACATCTGCCTCAAGTTGAAACTCTCCAGATGATAAACGACTGATAAATGGCGAGATGTCTAAGAAATTGACGATGCCATCAAGGTTGACATCCCCCAACAAAACGTCAGGTACTTCGTCCAACTCAAGAACAAGGCGAGGCCCCACGCCATCGGCATCGTCGCTAGAGTCAAAACGAACAGCACCGTCATCTCGGTCGGCTGCTTCGCCATCAAAACGGACCTCTCTGACAACCATCAATCTCAGATCAGCGTCTAGATTACTATTCAAGTAGTCCGTAATATCAAGAGCAACCGTTTCTGTATCTTGGCTGAACGTTAAATGGCCAAGGAACTCCGCTGTATCCGAGAACCCTGTTACAAAATTGTCAGCGATTAATGCTCGTGTGGCTTGTTGTGAAGTGTTGAGCAGATTGTTGACGTCATTCCACGTTACCGTGTCTTCGTCCCAATCATCTCCCCGAACACCGAAGACATGTGTCGTTACGAAATCCGCATTGCCTTCGTCAATCTCTCCGTTGACCTCGATGACGGCTCGATCGACTAAATCGTTGCCAATTGCGGAAATGTCGAACTGCAACAAACCAACCGCGCGACCATTTGATGCGTTAGTTGTATTGACGATATTACGCACGAAGACATTGTTACTGGATCCAGCAGTTTGGTTGCCGTTGCCTGCACGTACGGTCGCGTCATCGGTTGGTGTAAGAGTAAGCAAACTGTGGGCTGTTTCTGAGACGGAAATCAGCAACACACTTTCACGTGTCTGTTCGACAGAGATACGACCATTGGCGGGCATCGGAATGCGCTGCGTCACTTCCGCGATGTTTCCCTCGGAAACTTCTTCAATTTGAACGATTGATCCGGTTTGCACGTTTAATGCCGAAAGGTCAAATGTCAGATCACGGTCTGATGTTCTTTCGTTAGCCGATAAAATGTAATACCGACCCTCGTCTTGGTTGTGGCTAGAGGCAACATCCAAATCGTTAACGCTGTGAGAGGGTTCCCGTAACAGCGATTGAGAGCCAACAAAGCCTTTTGTCAGCAACTTCAGTACACCTGCAGCCGACGATGCTCCACCGACATTGTAAGGAGCGTCAAAGCGGCTATTGGTAAAGATTCCATTTTTCTGCAGGAAGTCATCTTCGGCGTTGGAGTCAAACTTAAAAATATATAGCTCGTCGGCCTGCTGGTTCACCAATCCAGTAAACATGCCGCCAAGTCGCGCGTAACGTGATGGGGTGTTAAGGTCATCTGGGCGATCCGCGAAAACGCCATTGCTGTGGACGTTGAATTCCGTCAGCCCAAAATTTACCTCGCCATTAAGCGCGTTAGTGACGATGTCGTTGACGGTTTCATCTTGAATAAATTCGAGATCCTCGGCGAATCGACGTCCATCGTTGTTGTACTGTTGGTAACCGTAAGTGTGGACCAACTGGAAATTCGGATCTGGCCGCCCAAGAAAATCTGTATTGAGGTTGTTAATTACCAATTCGCCCCAACCTTGGTTGTCATCCCGTGTGTCTGAATTGTCGGTTCTTCTGAAATACTCGTTCGCACCTCCAGCGGTGACCGGAGCGATCACATTGGCCACGAGGTTCTTGCCAAAATCACGATTGACATCCTGCAATGCGCTTTGAATGGCATCGGAAGCCAACTGCAAGCGATTCAGATAGTCAGCTTGTGTGACATCTTGGCTCCCCTGATCCGGTTCGTTGTACATGCTGTAGCGTTGGACATCGTAGTTGCTTCCCAAGTAGTAAGCTTGCGCGTAGTAGTGTTGCCAGTGCT
>CAZKTR010000627.1:0-2223 GCA_964555525.1 uncultured Pirellulaceae bacterium | reverse complement strand
ACAAGCTGTGCTGCCACGAATTGACATGGCAAACCGACAACAAATAAGACACAACCGAACAAAGTTACGGTCGTAAGGCGATAGAAAATCGAAGCCTGAAGGTTCAAGTTCATGGTGGAACTGTCTCTAATCAAAACGAGACGATGCCTCAAAAGGGCAGGGCTAAAACCTTAAGCTTTTAGCTGTTGGATTTTTTCAACGGTCGTTTGATCATTATAGGTCTGGCGAATTTCTTCGATTTCCGCGAAGCGTGCGAAGAACGCGTCGAGCACTTTCGGGTCGAAACGAGTACCGCGTTCGGACAGCATGATTTCCAAACACTTTTTCAGTGGGAACTTTGGCTTGTAAGGTCGTTCGCTGCATAAGGCGTCAAAAACATCGGCCACACAACAAATACGGCCTTCGATTGGAATCGCTTCACCGGCTAGTTTCTCTGGGTATCCTGTACCGTCCCATTTTTCGTGGTGGGTACGAGCGATACTGGCAGCCAACTGCAGCATTGGCGAATCAACCGTTTCCATGATGAACCCACCAGAACTCGCGTGGCTTCGCACGCGTTCGCCGTCTTGCTGCGAAAGCGGTTCCATGATCTCCAAGCCAACTCCGCAGTGGGCCTTCATCACATCGAATTCTTCGCTAGTTAAGCGACCGGGATTCAACAAGATGGAATCTGGAATACCGATTTTTCCTACATCGTGAAGCTGAGCTCCAAGTTCAATTTCGCGACAATATTTCTCAGGAAAACCAAGCTCTTCAGCGATTACTCGACAGTATTTACCGACGCGAATGATGTGTTCACCGGTTTCATTGTCGCGGTACTCCGCTGCACGAGCGAGGCAATGTACAATTTGTTCACGTGAATCTTCAAGTTGCTTGACTCGTCTACTAACTTGCTCTTCTAGATCCAAGGCGTAGCTAGCCAAGTGATCATGGTGGCTTTTGACGATCAGTGCGTTTTGAACTCGGAGACTCAACGCATAAGGGTCGACGGGTTTAGCCAGGAAATCTGTGGCTCCAAGTTCAAGAGCCTCCCGCATCACTTTGTCACCTGAACTTCCGGACAAGATCAAAACAGGAATCGAAGTCAGCTTGGCGTTCTTTTGACGAGCTCGCAAAATATCTAAGCCAGAAACTTCAGGCATGTGGATATCAGACAAGATCACGTCTGGCTGTTCTTCCCAAATCTTCTCCAACGCCTGTCTTGAGTCATTGACCACTACGAAATTCGCGTAACCTTCAGCTGACAAGTAACGTTTGACGACCTTGATCACAAGCATTTCGTCATCAATGATCATGACTTTTGCTTGGCGAACGAAGTCTTTCGTTTTACTAACGATAGACGAATCGACAGGTGCACGCATCAAAGAGACATTGACCGAAGGAACTTCAGGATTGAGAGACGGAGAATCCATGGTGGGAAACAACATGTGTTGCAGTAAGGAGATAAAGTTCCTCTAACGTTACATATTATTCATCGTCACGTCGCAACAATCGCTTATTAGATCCTTTGATTTTCTAGAACTATTTGATCACACCGATTTTAGCGACTAGAAGTTCTGTAACGTATTCAAACCGCACACGAGGCTAAAATTCTACCGCGTGAGACTGCGAATATACGATCAAAAGTCCCGACCTAGTTTAAGCAGCCCGCTGCTGAACACCGCCCATATCAATGGCTTCAATTTCTTTAGTTACTGCCGACGACAAGACCGATTCATTGACACCAAGTTCAAGCAAACGTACCTGCAAGTTTGGATCACGGATCTCCCGATAAGCTGTGGCGAATATGTCGGCTTCGCTCACAGTAGCAAGATGACATTCAAGCCAATACTGGTCTCCCATCGCCAGATGATCGCAAGCTGGAGCCGCCGCCAAAACTTGATCTTGGTGGTCATATAACAAGGCAAACAGCATTTTCTAGCTCCTCAAAACTTCACACGGATCGGTGGTCGTCCCAAAACGCGACTCCATTCACCACCCAACTTAAAGTCGACGATAAATTGAAATCGATTTTTGGGTAATACCGGTTTCAAACTGACCGACCACCTCAACACTCGGCTTATAGTTATTCGGCACGAACGAGCCTTCTGCGAGAAAAACACTGGATTTTTCACCTTGGTTTATTTACAACAACAGTTCTCTTGCACGCTAGCAGTTCAGGTTTTCAAATGCCCAAACCCATCAAATTTAGTTTCGCCGGCGAAGAGTCGGTTTTTGAGATGC
>CAZKTR010000626.1:0-2231 GCA_964555525.1 uncultured Pirellulaceae bacterium | reverse complement strand
TCGCATCTCAAAGTTCGCTCGCAACCAAATTTTGCTCGGCACTGTTGGCATAAAAGGGATTGCGAATTTCAATTAGGAAAAGTAGGGGGAGCTCAATAGGCATTAAACTAACGGCTCTTTCGGAATTTGGTGGCTTGATCTCAAGCTTTGCATACAAGCTCGACGTGCGAGCGAGTACACCATCAACTTCTTGGAGATGCACTTGCTTGCGCCGCGAGCTTGTATTTCAACTGGTTTTCATTGATCAGCCGGGGCTGTCACTAGAAGCCTGCGTTTGTGTCCCTAGTGGTGGCCGTGATCTTCGGGGACGAAGGGGAGTTTGGTGTCCATGCCCAACAAGTGCTTCGAACGCAAACTGAATTTTTCGCTTTTGGTCAGCACTCCCTCGGGTGACAAAATGCAGTTTGGATCGAGTTTCATTTTGGAAACCATTTTCCAACATGATGCCAGCAATGAAGTTAGTGTGCGCTTGCCATCGAAGTCCAGTGTTGCCACCAAGTGGCCGGCTTCTTGGAACATCGGTTCCAAGCGAGAAGTGTAGAGTCGCACGAGGTGTTTGGTCTCTTCAGAAGGACGCCGCATTTTCATTCGTGATACGTCTACGCTGCATTCGGTAAGGTCTTGTTTGGCCAAGAAGTTCCGGTTGCATTTCATGTCGTTGACGCAGTTGGCCAAAATCTGAGTCAGCATGACAGCTTTACCGCAGGCTGTCGCAGCGTGTTCGTAATCCGGTTTGATTACTCCAATCACTGGTGAGAGTGCGGCCATCATCGATCCGCCAAAGGCTTCGCAGAATTCGTCGAGTTGTTGAAAGGTTTCGAAGCCGCGTTTGGTGACCCAGTCGTCGGCGGCTTTCATTGAGTTGAAGAAGCATTGCGGGTCCACGTCGTAACGCTGGCAAGTATCAGCCAGTGCGGCGAGTTCAGGAGTTGCGTATTCGCCGGCGAACGCATTGGACAGGTCTTGATAGATCTCTTTGGAAATCGCCAACACTTGACCATCGGTGCTCTCTAGGTCCAGCATATCACTGGTTTGCAGGAATTGATGAAGCAGTGCATAGACGCCTTTTTTGTTGTCGCCTCCCACATTTGAGATCAACCAACTCCAAGGCTTTAGGTCTTTTTTGACTTGTTTGCGACAAGCTTTGTAACCTTGTTCAAGTGTTTCGCCTTGTGCCTCAACTCGAGAGCTTGTTTCCATCATCTTTTCTTCTCCACAAAATGTACCGGACCTAATGGTTGGTTTTTCCCGTTTGGTATTTTGGATTTTCGAATCAAATCATAAGCGATTAGGCGTGCCAATGTCACCCATAAGCGTTGCGAACTGGGCGGATAGAAGTAGGTTTGGCTGGGCAAACGACAGGGGGCCAGTAGTTTCGCTTTGGCGGGGATAGGGCCGGTTTTCTTGGGCGCAACCGGACAATTGGCGAGCTGGGCCGAATGTGTTGCTTTGGCTGCAAGGGTTACGCGTTTTGGGCAAACCACTGGATTGGGTGAACTGCGGGATTTTCGCCAATATCGATAATTACCCGCCGAAGACCCGGGAATGTTGCCTCGTCACTTCGATCGCAGTTAACTATCATATCGATCGAATCGACCAGTTGTCGTCAACCATTTTAGACTCGGAGCCATTGTGAAGATTTTGTTAGCCAGCCCGCGAGGATTTTGCGCCGGGGTCAACATGGCCATCGAGAGCCTCGATTTGACGCTGCGAGAGTTTGGAGCGCCGGTCTATGTGTACCATGAGATTGTTCACAACCGTTATGTCGTGGAGTCCTTCAAAAAGAAGGGCGCGGTTTTTGTAGACAAGTTAGAAGAGGTGCCACGAGATTCCGTGTTGATGTTTTCGGCGCACGGCGTTTCGCCAGAGATCCGTGAGTTGGCCAAATCGCGAAACCTGAACGCAATCGATGCGACTTGTCCGCTGGTAACCAAGGTTCATTTGGAAGCGGTCAAATATGCTCGCGAGGGGTACACGATTTTCTTGATCGGTCACGACGGCCACGACGAAGTCATCGGCACAATGGGCGAAGCTCCCGAGGCGATGATTTTGGTGGAGACGGTGGAAGACGTTGCAAAGCTTGAAGTCCCCGATGATGCAAAAGTCGCCTATCTGACTCAAACGACGCTCTCGGTCGACGACGCAAACAAGATCATTGCCAAGCTTCGAGAGCGGTATAAGAATTTGGTGAATCCGCCAAAGGACGATATTTGCTACGCCACTCAAAACCG
>CAZKTR010000625.1:0-2231 GCA_964555525.1 uncultured Pirellulaceae bacterium | reverse complement strand
AGCTTCGGATCCAATAAATCTGCTTCGGTTAATGGCTTGGCGATCATGTGATCTTTAAGTTTTAGGTCGTCGATCAACGGATGTTCCGCATCGTAACCGCGAGGGGGCCGTTTTAGACTGGCGCCCTGGAAACTGGAACCGCCACGTTTAAACTCCGTCCTTATCGCTTTAGATCGAAGCAACTTCTTCCAACGCTCTGGATCGGCGTCGATCAAATCCCGAATCTTGTTCAATTCTGGATTCGGCGGACACCAAATCCCCGCAGCGAAAAATATTTCGTCGGGCGATACGTGGAAGTAAAAGCCGGGGCAATGAGCATCCTTGCCTTGGATGTGACGAAAGTGAATCCCAAGATTGGTTTTGTACGGTTGCTTGTTTTTGGAAAACCGCACGTCACGATAGATTCGCATGATCGACCCGCCGGATCGTTTCGAAACGGCTTTAAAGCAAGGTGAGATCTTTTCAAGCGGTTTAACCATGTCCTCGACCAGGGCCATCGCTGGAAACAGTACCGATTTTTCGTAGCGTGGTTTTTGCTGAGAAAACCACTCGCGATTATTGTTCTTCTTAAGCTGCCGAAGAAACTTAAGCGTATCTTTGGTGAACCCTTCAAACATACCTTTTGCTCCTGAAACATATACACAATCGACACAATCTCGAGCCCGTTGTCGCGCCCATCAGGTCTTCAAGAATTTAGTCGCAAACTATTCAGCCCGTCGAGGCAATCGTTCGATTTTTGCACGAAGCTTGGCAATCGGGATTGGTGGAATGTCAAACGCGTTTGGCTGGTGCCAGAAATCTCGCAAACGTCGAGGCAACAAAAACTGTTGGACTTCGCTCTCGAGTTCGGCCAACCACTCCGGCAAATCGACGCCGACGCCGCTGGTTGAACGCAAAAACGCTTGCGATTCGACCTGTAACAGATCAAAGGCCTTCTGAGACTCTCGTGTACGTGGACGTAACATCGCGGGTTCGACAAGAGCCCGCAAGCGATCGATTTGCAGTTGATGAGCAAACTTACCTTCAAGCCGCCGTCCCACGGAATTCATTTGGATTGAATATTTTTGACGAAGCTGTTGCAACAGATCAAGATACTTTTCTGCTTCGGTGCCAACGCGTTCATTCAACGAGCGACGCCACATTCGAGCAACACCGTTGGCTTGGCGCCGGACGAGAATACGATGAGCCCAAACGACGGGCTTGAGGTGCCAACAGATCCGATCGTACCGCGAACGCAAACGCAAAAAGTCCAAAAACGAATACAAAGACTCACCATGGTCAGATTGTGTCGTTGTCGTGTTGTAGTCCACGTACTCGTTAAAGTTCTCTCGTACGCTCTCCAAGACCAGCGTCAAATACTTCACTGCGGTACCACGACTCAATTCCGATCCCAGTTCATCAAACAACCGCAAGTCAGGGCAGTTGGGCGAGTCTTGAACCTGTTGTAACCAAGTGTCGACGCCTTGATGCAAAATCGCTCGGACATTGCCCAAGTGGAAAAACGACTGCGTGAACAGCCCCTCGCCGTAAGTCTTGATAAAGTGGACCAGCCCGTCCCATTGAGCCGATTTGCGGACTTTCTCCAGCACACTCAGCCGGAGCGTTTTGCTGTGATCTAGCCACATCGGCAGCATCGTCTCGGTAAGCATTTCGATGCAGTCAAACAAAACGGTACGAGATTCGGCTTTGATTTCTTTTGAGTTGGCATCGGGTTCGGCGAAGCGTTGTTTTTTTAACTCGGCCGTTGAAACCGTCAACGCTTCCACCATCGACGTGTAAGCGACTTCGAAAATTTCGTCAAACTCCGTCACCGCACCGCCACCGACCGGATTGTTCCGCTCCATTTCCAACGTCGTTTGAGTCAGTCGATGCGATTCCTCGAACAGCCCCAAACCTGGCAATTGCCGCAACAAATCGAGGATCCCTGACTGCAACACTCTCGCTCCAACGATGCTGGCCGGCTTCCCACCTTTAGACAATGGAACATACAGCGGCGACCGAGTGTGGAGGTATTCGACCAGCCCGTCGAAGTGTCGAGTCACGAGGTTGCTGTCGCGCAAAACCAAACCCGCAAATACTCTGACGAACGGCATCGCATCGTAAACCGATTCGCTGGCTTGACTGCCGACGTCCGCTTCCGCATCGACGTCTAATGGTTTGTCGCCCAGTAAATGATCGATCGCACGACCGACACCCGCAAGCATTCGGATGGCATTTTCGGTTTCAATGCA
>CAZKTR010000624.1:0-2233 GCA_964555525.1 uncultured Pirellulaceae bacterium | reverse complement strand
TGTACCGATTATGCCGGTTTTTATTGATGTCGCGATGGTGAAATGTTTGTGGGTTATATGCAGTTCACAAGTGGCTCGGTTGGTAGCATTTCGCATGGCTTACAGCCCGCAAAGTCTTACTCTTCTACCCAGTACATTTCTTACAGTCGATATTTATCGCACAGGTATCACTCGTCGAAATAGGTATCGTAAGCCAGATACCTACTACACAACACCTCCATTGGGTTGGCTCTTGATGAGCATAAGTATCGGAGATAGTTGTTCCCCACTTACTGGTTGATCTAGTTTTTAGATTTGGCTAATCCCTACCTAAGTCTCCTGTCTTTGAAAAAAACCATGCGACATTCGTTTAAATCGTCAAAGTTTCTGCCGACCTTACTTGGAATGTGGGCTGTGCCTGCATCTATGCTTTACGCCCAGTCAACCTCTCGGCCTCAGGTGCCAATTCAGGCGGTACCACAGGCTACTGCACAAAGTCAATTCAGCGTGTCGAATGTCTTCCGCGAGATGAACGGGCCGACGGTTGCTGGTATCCCGGAAGCGAATCCTCATGAGCCGCTTTGGTGGGATCAACACGTGGCTTCGGCGCAGCGAGACGAAATTCCAAACCTTGGGATGGACCTTCATAGCTTGATGTACTTGGCGTTGAAGTACAGCAATCAGATTCGTATCGCCTCCGAAGATCCGCTAATTCGACAAACTGCAATTCAAGAAGCGGACGCAAACTTCGACTGGAGTCGCTACATCAATACTTCTTGGAATGATACCAACGAACCAGTCAGCAACTCCTTAATTGCCGGTGCTGACGCAACTCGATTCCAAGACCACATTTTTCAAGCCGCCGCGGGTGTTCGTAGAAACACGCGGACTGGTGGTCAGCTAGATATTTCGCAACGGTTTGGATATCAGGACAATAACTCTGAATTCTTTATTCCAGGTGATCAAGCCACAGGACGTCTAACGCTGTCTTACTCACAACCGTTACTTCGAGGGCGAGGTGCCGTGTATAACCAGAGTTTGGTCGTGTTGGCTCAGATCGATAGCGAAGTTGCCATGGACGAGTTCCGTGCAGAACTGCAAGATCACTTGTTGGAGGTCGCTCGAGCCTACTGGTTGTTGTACCAAGAGCGAGCGATCTTGGCACAGCAAGTCAAGCTATATCTCAAGACTCAGCAAATCGTAGCGGTCCTGAAAGAACGTCAAGGCATTGATGCTCAGCGTACTCAGTACATTCTCGCGTCGTCTGCCTTAGCGACACGTAAAAGCGATTTGATTCGTGCTCGGACCTCCGTGGTGAATGCTGAAACGAGACTTCGCGGACTGATCAACGCACCGGAACTTTCTAACTCCGACCAAGTAGAATTGGTTCCAAGCGAGTTCCCGACACTGAATTTTGCACCTGCTGATTTGCAAAATGAAATTTATACGTCGATGCAAAACCGCCCAGAAGTTCATGCGGCAATCAAGCAGGTTCGAGCTGGTGCGACTCGATTGGGAATTGCTCAACATGAGTTACTGCCCGCGTTGAACCTTGTGACCGAAGCCTTTGTCAGCGGTTTACGTGGTGACTCTGAGTTCGGCCAGGCCTTCGTCGATCAGTTTTCTGCCGGAGGACCAAGCTACTCGTTAGGTTTGAACTATGAGTTGCCCGTTGGCAATCGCCTGGCGAAAGCTCGACTGTGCCGTCGCCAAGTCGAACTTCGACAACTTGAGCGTCAGTATTCTCAAGCGTTGGAAGCAATCCAGGTAGAAGTCGATATCGCGGTTCGCGAAATGGCCACTTCTTATGCAGAAGTGCGAGCACGCCGTAGTGCTTTGAAAGCCGCAGAAGCGGAAGCTGCCACAATCGAAGCTCGTTGGCGAAACTTGATCGATGGCTCTGGAAACTCCAGCTTGAATTTGGAGTCGTTGTTGGATGCGATCGAGCGAGTTGCTGCAGCAGAAGGACAGTATGTAACTTCATTATTGACGCTGAACTTGGCGAGTATGAATCTTCGCCGCTCCAATGGAACGTTGTTGCAATCCGAAAACGTTGTTATTAACCAGCCAGGTAATAGTTGCGCGGAACCGCTTCAGTTAGATAAGCTTGGTCCATCAAATCAAAATCAAGCTCAGTTTGTGCAACCAGTAAACTTCCAGCAACAACCAGTTCAGTATCAGCAGCCGGTTCAGTATCAGCAGCAGCCGGTTCAGTATCAGCAGCAACCGGTTCAGTATCAGCAGCAACCGGTAC
>CAZKTR010000623.1:0-2239 GCA_964555525.1 uncultured Pirellulaceae bacterium | reverse complement strand
GTCTAAGTGAAATCGACCGATGATGTCTTTGTCAGCAAACAGCTTTTTCAGCGTTGGCGACAATTTCTCAACCGCCGCTTTGTCTGCGTTTACAAACACCAACAATCGCTGATCCGCTGAAGCCACGTTCAATGCTTGACGAAAACTTAAGAAATCCTGTAACTCAGCCGCTCCGTCTGACTTTGGCTGGTACTCAGACGCGATGCGTTTCATCTCCTTAATGACCCTATCGTTTGAATCGGATGACCTCCGCCCGATAGCCTGAAACGGTGACCGTCCCGACCTCGATAGATGTTGCTCGCCTTGCGGGTCGAAGATGCAGAACGCTGTGTTGGCATAAGCACCGTTTAACACCGACCGCACCATCTTTTCCGCTTCTTTATTTTCATAAGTTTCGATTCGGACACATACAAAGCTGCGCGAAGCGTCAATAAATTCTTTTGTCGAGAACAAACTGTTCTGCGTTTGGGAGTATCCCGGTCAGAACACTCCCGACACACCCGAGCACTGCGCCGCAGCAGACATGAAAAAGATTGGCCGATTAGAACGTTGTGCTTCGGAAAGTGCGGTATCCCAAGTCGTATACCACGCAACACCTTCCTCGCCGACGGCCTGTGGATTCTTCACGACCGTCTGGGGAGTCGGTCCACGCTGAGCCCACACCATTGACGAATTCAAGAAAACAATCGCAAAGAAAAGAATCCTTACCATTTCGAACTCCACTGTAAAAGAAAAGTAACGAGCAACCGCGTCTTGTTCAAAAACCCGACTACCAAGCCTACGTTACCAAAAACCCCAAGCACGCGAGTATTCTACGTGTTTCCTGCGAACAATATCCGATTCGTGCAAATAGTTGGTCAACGTAAACAAGACGTAGCCAGAGCTCTCCAGAGTTCGGGTTTCACTAAAGCAACCGAATAACTACCGCCACTTTAACGCGCCTGAAGTCTGGCGACTCCAGCTACGAAACGATCCTAAACAACCGCCGTCATTCCACCATCCACAAAGATCGTCTGTCCGTTTACAAAACTAGAAGCGTCCGACGCCAGAAACACCACCGTCCCGCCCAACTCCGAAACTTTTCCCCAGCGACCGGCAGGAGTGCGGTTGGACACCCACTCCGAAAACTCTTTGTCGGCTACCAAGTCTGCCGTGAGTTCAGTCGCGAAGTAACCTGGGGCCAGCGTGTTGACTTGGATCCCCAACGGCCCGAGTTCCGCACATAGCCCGCGAGTCAACAGCACGATGCCGCCTTTGGATGCCGCGTAAGGCACGATCGTTGGCCGGCCGAGTTGTGACTGTACCGAACCGATGTTGATAATCTTTCCTCGCCCTCGACCAGCCATCGCCCGAGCGGCGGCTTGAGCAACGATGAACGGCGCGATCAAGTTCGTTTCTAAGACGCTGCGAAGTCCATCGATTGGGAAATCCAAAATCGAGCCCCGCTGCTGCATGCCTGCATTGTTCACTAAAATCTCAAGCGGCCCGTGGTCGGTTTCAATACCACCAACCATCTCGCGCACCGCATCAGCATCGGTAACGTCACAAACGCAAGTGTGAACGGTAAGCCCTTTATCGCAAAGCTCAGCGGCTGTCATTTCTAGTGCCGCTTCGTTACGACCGTTGATCACCAAATGCGCACCGGCGTTACCGAGTGCTTCAGCCAGAGCCCTACCGATACCTCGACTGGACCCAGTGACCAGAGCGAGTCGTCCGTCGAGATTGAACGGATTCGTATTCACAAGTTTTTCACTCTTCCATGATCTGGTCAGTCATCTCAACCAATTTTTGTTGATGCTTGGTTGCCGATTCGATTTCCTTGGTCATCACGCCGTCATCGACACCCGGTTGTCCTTTCAACCTTTCTATGTTCTTGGTGCGACGGTTGAGTCGAAGTTGCTGAATCTGCAGAACCTTGAGCTCCGCCGACTTCTTTAACAACGGCGGATCCGGTTGCTCGCCGCCATCACCACCACCACCTCCTCCTCCTTTTTCTTCCTCTTCTTTGGCTTTCTTCAGCGCATCAACCAAATCTTTGATGGTGGCTTCAATTTCTTTCTGGACCAACTGCGTGTAAGACGCCGTTTTTTCCTCAGTCAAAAGATTCGATGCATTCCTGAGCTGCTCCTGTAAATCCGCAACGACTTCCGGAAAGACGACACTGGTGCCATCTTCCAACAACAGATCGTAGGCTTGCTGAGCCGATTCGTTGATTTCGTCTTCGTTGTTGGCCAAACGC
>CAZKTR010000622.1:0-2243 GCA_964555525.1 uncultured Pirellulaceae bacterium | reverse complement strand
TGGTCTTCGAGTTGTTCGATCAGTACCGATTTCTTTTCAGCTGCTGTCCAGTTTTGAAGGAAATCGTCGAGATTCGAGAACTCTGCCGTTACCTGCTTGCGCGTGTAGTCTCGAAGTGATTCGGTGATCAGATCGCCATTGGCGTCCATGTATTGCACCTGCTCAACTGCAACAGTGAACGCGACATCGTTGACGATGTATTTCGTCTTAGGCTGGCCTTCACCAACTCCCGTGGGAAATGTTATGTCAGGTGTTTCGGGATCAACATCAGGATAGTCGATGGAGTCAGATTCCGTTTCAGGATCCGGTGGTACGACATCGTCGCTGTCTTTAGAAACATAGATTTGAACTGGGTCACCATCAAATTCGGGATCAGCGAATTTGTCGGTTGCATTCCGGAAATCCATGATCGTAAAGTGCGTTTTCCCATACTCTTCAGCGACTCGGGTTCCGCGACCGATGATCTGTTTGAACTCGATCGGCGAATTGATTATACGATCGAGGACGATCAACTTGCAGGTTTTGGCATCAACACCGGTGCTCATCAACCGCGATGTAGTGGCGATAACGGGGTAACGCTCTTCAGGGCTGATGAAGTTGTCGAGTTCCTCCTTGCCTTCTTTTTCATCGCCCGTAATTCGCATCACGTATTTACGATTCTCCGCAACGAATTCGGGCAGCTCGTTGGTCAGCGCGATCCTCATTCGTTCGGCGTGGTTAATGTCGTGGCAGAAGACGATGGTTTTGGCGTATGGATCAGTGCCTTTGAGGTAGTCAGCAACCTTTTTCGCCACCAACTCGGTCCGCTTCTCCATCACGATGTTGTTATCGAAGTCTTTTAAGTTGTATATCCGATCTTCGACTTCAACGCCGTGCTTGTCTTTTTTGCCTTTGGGCGGCCGCCAACCCGTTAGGTCGAAATCCAGATGGACTCGCACGACCCGATACGGAGCAAGGAAGCCATCGTCGATCCCTTGCTTGAGCGAGTACTCGTAAATTGGTTTCCCAAAATAATCGATACTGGAAACTTCCTTGGTTTCCTTGGGGGTCGCGGTTAGTCCCAGATGAGTTGCCGATTTAAAGTAGTCCAGGATCTCGCGCCACTGAGAGTCGTCGCGGGCACTGCCTCGATGACATTCGTCAATCACAATTAGGTCGAAAAAGTCAGGCGAGAATTTCTTAAACGCTTTGTCGGATTCCTCGACGCCCGTGATCGCTTGGTAGAGCGAAAGGTAGATCTCGAATGCCTTGTCGATTTTTTTGCGAGTGACTTTGGTCATCGCGTTGCCGAACGGCTTGAAGTCGTTGGTTTTGGTTTGGTCGACCAGAATGTTGCGATCGGCGAGAAACAGAATTCGTTTCTTGTGGCCAGCTTTCCAAAGTCGCCAAATGATTTGGAATGCGGTGTAAGTTTTGCCAGTACCTGTGGCCATTAGCAACAACAAACGATCTTGCCCGGATACGATCGCTTCCATGACTCGGTTGATCGCATTGGCTTGGTAGTATCGAGGGGTTTTGCCGCTACCGTCATCGAAGTAGTCTTGAGCGACCAAGTCTGCTTTCCAGTCGTCGAGGTTCTTCCATTGGCAATACCGATGCCAGAGCTCGGCCGGTGTTGGAAACTGCGTTAGCGAAAGTTCTCTCTCGCGTGGATCGGTTTGGCCAGTTCGGTCGTGGAAGCTAAAGGCGTCTCCGTTGGACGAAAACGCGAACGGAATTTGCAGGATCTCGCTATAGGTCAACGCCTGTTGCATTCCATCGGAGACACTGTGCTTGTTGCACTTGGCTTCGATAATAGCCAGTGGCAGATTGGGCTTGTGATAGAGGACGAAGTCGGCCCGCTTCGTTTTGCCGCGTTTGACTTTCTTGCCTTGAACGACGATGCGACCGTCGGTGAACGAGACTTCTTCTCGCATCTGGTTGATATGGTCCCAGCCAGCGAACTGGATTGCAGGCAGTATGTACTTCGTGCAAATGTCACGCTCGGAAAGCGCTTTCTTATCAATTGAATCGGTCACACCGCAGCCTTATTGCGAACCAGATGCCTTGGTAGGAAAATCGCGGCAGCCGTCAAGGCAACGGAGTTCGGGAGCTAACCTAGCCGCAGAGCTACTATTGTGACGTTGGCGTCCATGGAATGCAAGCATTGAATCGCAACCATCAATTTTCGGATCCGAAACGTTTGGCGAGCTTGGCGTCCATCGCTTCGATTTCTTCTGGCGTAGCCTTACACGACCACGGAG
>CAZKTR010000621.1:0-2249 GCA_964555525.1 uncultured Pirellulaceae bacterium | reverse complement strand
TGTGCGAGGGTTGGGCCGGATGATCCGTTATTCGAATCGCTTTTGGCCAATGACGCGGCATAACAATATGATGCACGCGAATCGGGAGACTTCTCGCTGAACGCCACCAATTTTTATCACCAAGCTATCCCCGTATTTTTGCTTGCTGAATTTCTAACCGCAAATGGACGCAAATAAACGCGAATACAAATTCTGGTTTTCATTCGCGTCCATTGGCCTGTATTTGCGGTTCTTCCAGTCCGTCTCTACCGTATTAAAATCGACTTCGTCGATTCAATACGGTGGCGTTCACCGAGGAGTGTCCGAATCGGGTTGCTTCTACTTTTCCTTTTCAGCTCGCTCGTCTTTGAAGGCTTTGTTATCGTAGCGATATTGTTTGGCGGCTTCGTAAAAAGTGTTCGGGATTTCCGATCCCGAGCTCAGAGGGCCAGTGGAGGCGTATTGGGCGTAGCCTATCCACATTTGGTCTGGGAGCGAACTGACGGCTGCGTCGGTGGCGCTGGTGGGTTTTCCGGATTCGCTGAAAAGTTCTTGGTCCAGTGGAGCCAGTTGTAGGGTGAAGTTGGTGAAGCATAACATCACGATGGCGGTCCCGATTGAGAAAACCGTACGACCCGCCATTTCGGTGATGATGTCGAACTTCAGTCGGTACTTGCTGAGCGAGTCAGTGAAGCCACGCAACAGCATGAACGAGATCACGAAGACGGCCCACAACCCAACAAAGTCACCGACGTAGGCAAACGAATTTTCGTCTTTGTCAAGATTGACGACGAATTCGCTGATTGCTGGATAAGCACTCGTGGCAATCAGCGCCGCTAGTAAGCAGTTGATCATTGTGAGCATGTTGTTCCAAAATCCAAACCACCAGTTAATCAGCGGAACGAACAGAACGATCAAAATGGAAATCAAAAGTAGCATTTGGATTTAGCCTTTTAACACTCGTTGAAGTTCTTCGATCGAAGTTATCCCTTTGGCGATCAGGACGATGCCTTCCATTTTCATTGAAACGTGGCCACCGGCTTCAGCGACAGCTTGCAAGTGTTTCAATTGTGGTTTTTGAATGATCGCTGCTTTTAGTTCGTCGGTGACTTTTAAAAATTCAAAGATGCCGGTGCGACCTTTGTAGCCAATTCCAGAACACTCAGGGCAGGGTGGAATTGGGTTCTCGTCTTCGTCCACCATGTCTGGGTGGTGGATGAAAGGTCGGTACAGTTCGGCGATCCGACCTTGAGGTAGCCCGAGTTGATGGACTAGCTTTGGTGCAGGCGCGAAGGCCATTTTGCAGGAGTTACATAACTTGCGAATGATTCGCATCGCTGCCACTGCGTCCAAGTGCTTGACAAATTTTGCGATGTTTGGCTTTTTGACCAGGACGCGTAGTAGTCCGTCCAAACAATGTTTACCGGGATTGCGAGTGAATAGCGGGATCGATTGATTGATCGAAAGGTCAACGATTTGGTCGATCAGTTCGCCGGAATCCAAATCTGGGAAAGCCAGCACATCCGGTTGTTTGAGCAACAGATCAGCGATCGAACTCAGCGGAGTTTCACCCACTTCTGGATCGTATTCCCAAGGAAAAATGTTAATGATCTCTTCGCTGTTGCCACGCTCCTTGGGCTGGATCACGTAGAAGTCACGAGTTAGTCGATCGGCACAACCAATGATTCCTCGCCACGCGGATGTGTAGCCGTTGCCATTGGGGTAGCCAATCGTCAAAAAATTCTTTAGTTCCGGATCAGAAAGCGTTGCGGCGATTTGCTTTTTCATACTCGCTCGCATGCCAAGTTCTTCGGCCGTTTCCATTGGCGGCCGCTTGTAGTCGAGATTGATGGCAATGCGTTCGCCTGTTTTCACGCCTTGTGAAACAACGGTGAATTTTTGACCGCGTTTTTGGTACACCGTTTTAAAACTGCCTTCTTGTCGTTGGCGTCGTTCACGGTAGTCCAAGCCAGCCAGTTGTTTTAGCGATGCCAACATGAAGTCGCCGTCTTCGCGCTCGAAGGTCGGGCCGGGCTGCCAGATACCGTCAATTTGAAATCGGATGTTGACTTTTTGAACGGTAAAGTCAAGCACGGTGACAGTCGAGTCACGGGCGATGATGTCGACGCAGAAATGGGCCATCGGCATGAACCCAGGTGAGGGCTCTACCAGTTCTAAAATCTCTTCCCGCTGCTCAGGCGTATCGCCAGCGGCAGTGAATTCGATTGGAGGCAAATTTTCGTCGTCGTCATACGCCATGGCGGTTGTGT
>CAZKTR010000620.1:0-2250 GCA_964555525.1 uncultured Pirellulaceae bacterium | reverse complement strand
GATAAGATGGGGAGATTAAATCAATCAGAAGAAACCTGACCAGTTTAATCGGCATCTTTTTACCTTCTTGCCTGGGTAAAAGATAGCTTTCTCTAGTACTATAAATTACGCTGTTGACTTCTTAAAAACTGAATTCTCAACCCAAAACAGGCACCAGACAATGGACGACTCCCCTGGGACAATTGCAAACCGGAAAGCATTATTAATCTGCGGATTTTTAACATTAATTGCAGCGGGCATCGGCTTCGCCGTGCGAGGCGGACTGCTTGGCGTTTGGTCGGCGCAGTATGGATTTACAATGACAGAGCTTGGACAAATCACCGGTGGTGGTTTGCTAGGTTTTGGAATCGTAATCCTAATCACAGGGCTTTTGGTAGACACGGTCGGTTATAAGAAACTAATCCTAATCGCATTGCTTTGTCATATTGCATCAGCTTGTATGTTGTTCGCGGCAACACCAGTCTTCAATTCGTCTGGTAAGGACGCTTGCTATTCACTTCTATTTTGGTCTGCATTTATTTTTGCGGTCGGTAACGGAATTTGCGAAGGCGTGATCAACCCGCTCACTGCAACGCTGTACCCCAAACAAAAAACCCACTATCTAAACATCCTTCATGCTGGCTGGCCCGCTGGATTGGTCATTGGTGGATTAATCGTATTCCTTAAAGGTTCCGTTGGTTGGGAACTATTACTGGCCACCTACCTAATCCCGACTGCAATCTACGGGTTCATTGCACTTAAGGAACCGTTCCCAAAAACAGCCACTCAAGCGGGCGGCAGTTCTTACGGCAAGATGTTTGCCAGTTTGGTCGGACCATTCTTCTTGCTGTTATTGCTAGGCCATGCGTTAGTTGGCTACGTTGAACTTGGCACTGATAGTTGGATCAACAAAATCACTGGTAGCATCTTAGCCAGCGATAACATGGGAACCATCCTATTCATCTACACCTCGCTATTGATGACCGCTTTGCGATTTTTCGCTGGACCGATTGTTCATAAAATTTCGTCACTTGGCTTATTATTCGCGAGTGCTTTAATCGGTGCGCTTGGCCTTTACCTTATTAGTATTGGCGACAGCATCGGCTTCATGTTCTTTGCCGCTGGTGTTTACGCTGTAGGAAAAACATTTCTTTGGCCGACAATGTTGGGCGTTGTCGGGGAACGTTTCCCAAACAGTGCAACCGTTGCCATGGGGCTGATGGGTTTCGCTGGAATGACATCTGCCGGATTGCTGGGCGGGCCTGGAATTGGCTACAAACAAGATTATTTCGCTTCAAAGTACATCCAAGAACAAGCTCCGGAAACCTACGAACGCATTAAAGCTGAGCAAGAAGGAGGCTTCCTAGTATTCCCAAAAATCTACGGACTCGATGGTTCGAAATCAGGGATGATCACTACAGATGCGGGACAAGTACTCAGTGACGTCAAAATCGCAGGTGACCTGATCGATGAAAAACAGTTCAGCGAATTGCGTAACCAGAGAGACTGGTGGGAAGCCAATAAACAATTTGCTGCCACCGACAGTGGCCCTGTTAAAGAAGCTACCCTCCACGGTAGTCGCATGGCCATTCGCTACACAGCGATTGTCCCGCTGACAATGGCGGTCATCTACTTGATTCTACTAGGACTCTTCAGAGCTCCAGCCTCAACGGAAGATCACTAACTCTAAACCGTCAGTTAAACTTGGTCGCTAAAATTGGCTATGTAGCTGGGCTCCCCAGAGTTCAGGAACGCTGGCAGTTCGCCCGAAGTCTGGCGACACCGGCTACGTAGCAAGACTGGCCAGAGTTTCGGTGGCCAAGGCCTGAAAACCAAATTGAGAGCCCGTCGAATTTTAATTCGACGGGCTCTTTTTGTTTACTAACCTCCATCAAATGCCAACTACTCACTAGCCGCCCAAACTGCAGCCAAACGCTTCCTCACACCGTGCTATCGAAAAAATGCCAGCAGCCAAACTCCACCCAGGCTTTGCATTTTCCCCAGATCACTAAAACCCACCACTCTCAAATCGCCCAAACTTTAACCAAATCCGACCAACCCAACTCGTATAGGGGAAAAACTACAAAACCCCTATTATTCGCCGTTTAATACCGCCCCCTTTCACTCTGCACCAAACGGCATTCCCCCTCGTGAGTTCCCTTCGGTACTCAATTCGAACTCCGATGCACAAACGCCGGCTTTTTAGTTTGGGCGGCGTCCTAAAACTATTGCTGTTTCTTGCCGTTCTTGGTGTCGCTGGCTGGCTAATTT
>CAZKTR010000619.1:0-2250 GCA_964555525.1 uncultured Pirellulaceae bacterium | reverse complement strand
GCTTTTTGCTGAACGTTGGTTTGGAATACTTGATGCTCAACCGCACCGCACCGACCCTCTCGGGCGGCGAGAGCCAGCGGATTCGTTTGGCGGGCCAAATCGGTGCCGGGCTAGTTGGTGTGTTGTACATTTTGGACGAACCTTCGATCGGTTTGCATGCTCGCGATAACGACCGCTTGGTCAACACGCTGAAGCACTTGCGTGACTTGGGCAACACCGTGGTGGTGGTCGAACACGATGAAGATACGATGCGAGCGGCGGACTACCTGATTGACTTTGGACCAGGGCCGGGCGTTCGCGGTGGTGAGGTGGTGATCGAGGGTCACCCGTCAGAGATCATCAAAAACGAAAAGTCCTTGACGGCTCAATACTTATCCGGTCGTTTGGAGATCGAAGTCCCCAACCAACGCCGCGAGTTCGACGGCAACCACGTTTTCCGCGTCAACGGCGCGACTCACAACAACCTGAAAAACGTCGACGTTGAAATCCCGTTGGGTAAATTCGTCTGTGTCACCGGCGTCAGTGGCAGCGGTAAAAGCTCGCTGATCAACGACATCGTCAAAGAAGAACTCCGCGAAAAACTCAACGGCGGCATTTCTGAGGCCGGCAACTACGGTTCGCTTGAGGGCGTCGAACTGATGGACAAAATGATCGCGATCGACCAATCGCCGATCGGTCGTACGCCGCGTTCAAACCCCGGAACCTACATCAAACTGTTTGATGAAATCCGCAAACTCTTTACCCAATTACCTGAATCCAAAACCCGTGGTTACTCGCCGGGGCGTTTTAGTTTCAACGTCAAAGGCGGACGCTGTGAGGCTTGCGAGGGCAATGGCTCGAACAAACTCGAGATGGATTTCTTGGCCGACGTTTGGGTGACCTGTAATATTTGCGAAGGCCAACGCTTCAACCGCGAAACGCTGCAAGTTAAATTCCGCGGCAAATCAATCGCCGATGTGCTAAACATGGACATCCGCGAAGCGATGGTGTTCTTTGAAAATCAACCAAAAGTTCTTTCCAAACTGCAGACACTCAACGCAGTTGGCTTGGACTACCTCAAGATCGGTCAGCCTTCACCGACGTTGTCCGGTGGTGAAGCCCAACGGATTAAACTGGCTCGCGAACTTGTCAAACGTAGCACCGGCAAGACGTTGTATTTGCTGGACGAACCGACGACCGGTTTGCACTTTGCCGATATCTCGATGTTGCTGAAGGTTTTGCAAAACTTTGTCGAAGCGGGCAATACAGTTTTGGTGGTCGAACACAATTTGGACGTGATCAAAACAGCGGACTGGATCATCGACATCGGTCCCGAAGGTGGTTCGGGTGGTGGTCAAGTGGTTTGCTGCGGCCCTCCAGAAGAAATCGCTAAGTGCAAAGAGTCCTACACCGGCCGCGCGTTGAAAAAGGCACTTGCCGAACGACCGACGATTCCGAAGCCTTCTAAAACCAACAACAAGAAACCAGTCGAAGCGACCGCGATCAAAGTCCGCGGCGCAGAACAACATAGCTTACGTTCGATCGACGTGGACATCGAACGCGACAAGATGACCGTGTTCTCTGGGCCGTCGGGAAGTGGCAAGTCTTCGATGGCGATGGATACGATTTACGCCGAAGGTCAACGGCGCTACGTCGAAAGTCTTAGCTCCTACGCGCGGCAGTTCGTCAACCAACTGGAAAAACCAAAGGTCGAACAAGTTGAAGGGCTCTCGCCGGCGATCGCGATCGAACAAAAGAACCTTGGATCGACGCCGCGAAGTACCGTCGGAACCGTCACCGAAGTCTACGACTACTTGCGGATTTTGATTGCTCGCTTGGGAACGCCTTACTGTCCTGATTGCGATCAGCCCGTTGGCACACAGACCAGCGACCAAGTTGTTGACAAAATCATGGCTTATCCGGAAGGCCAACGCTTATTGCTGCTGGCGCCAGTTGAACTGGACACCAATCAAACATACGAACAACTGTTTGAAGAAATCCAAGGCAACGGCTTTATCCGTGTTCGCGTAGACAATGTGACTCACGGAATCGATGAAGTGCCGGCGCTCAATCGCCGCTCGCGCCATGCGATCGAAATCGTCGTCGATCGCATCTCGATCAAAAAGTCTTCTCGCTCGCGGATCGCCGACAGCGTCGAATCGGCGTTGTCGATCGGCAAAGGCGTGATCAACGTTGCCGAGCCTTCAGACGATATCCCTGAGCAACACTGGAAAGTCGTCAAACATAGCCAGCATTTGTCGTGTAGTTGTT
>CAZKTR010000618.1:0-2250 GCA_964555525.1 uncultured Pirellulaceae bacterium | reverse complement strand
CCGTTGCTGGTGCCAGGTACGGACAACGTTCCCAGCCGCGAAGTTGATGTGCCGCAAGATCAAAACGCGAATGATCAAGACGTGGGATAGTCGCCTTTCTGAATAGTCGCTTTTCGCTGCGAGGCTGACATTTTTTACGCGGTGTGTTTGCCCTTAGGCGTAGCCGGAGTCGCCAGACTTCGGGCGAATTGCCTGGGCCCTGAACTCTGGCGAGCCCAGCTACGACGCGTTTTCCATCGTCGCGTTTCCCTGAACTTTGCGAATCCAGTACATTGGCTGAGTAGAGTTTGGTTCGCGAGTTAAATCGAATGGAATGAGTTGTGCCTCACGTTGCGTTGGTTCCTTTTACTGGGTTGCGAGTTCGTGAACAGGAAATGCTGAAACTTGGGATGCGGTTGCCTGGTTTGAAAAAACGGGCAGACGCATTGGCTGGCTTGCCGGCGTTGGGGTTGTTAACGCTTGCTGGAATGACTCCGGAAAACTGGACTTGTAGCTATCACCCATCGGCGGATTCTAAGTCACTGCTAGAAGACGTTCGGGCAACCAACCCGGATTTGGTGGCCGTCAGTGCGTTGACTGCATCGGTAATGGAAGCGTATCGGTTTTGTGACGCTTTGAAGTTCGATGGTATTCAAACAGTGATCGGTGGGTTGCATGCAACCGTCTTGCCCGATGAAGCGGCTGAACACGCTACCGCAGTATGCGTTGGAGACGGTGAAGCGAGTTGGCTAACAATACTAAAGGACGCTCAACAGAATTCTTTGCAGCCAATTTATCGCCCAACTAAACCAATTGCACTGGCCGATAGCCCGATGCCTCGATTCGAGTTGCAAGGAAGAAAGATTCCTCAACGTTGGACGATCCAAACGCAGCGAGGTTGCCCGTGGGCGTGTGATTTTTGCGGAGCCAGTCGTTTGCTGGGGCCAGCTCGGTACAAAACGGTTGGTCAGATTGCAAATGAATTGAATGCGATTCGTGCTCTTGATACAACGCCTTGGATTGAACTTGCAGACGACAATACGTTTGCCGGTCGAAAAGACTCTATCGAAATGCTGGACGTGATTCGTGAAGCAGGTATCTATTACTTTACTGAATCTGACTGGCGAATTGGAGAAGACCCGGATCTAGTCAAAGCACTGGCGAGGTCTGGATGTGTTCAGGTTTTGATCGGAGTGGAGTCGCTTGGCTTTCGATATTCGGGAATGGGCCGAAAAGGAGCTGAGCTTTCAAGGATGATGGCCGCCGTGGATAGACTTCAAGATGCTGGGATTGTTGTTAATGGTTGTTTCATTGCAGGGGCAGAAGGCGAAACGGACCAGTCGCTTGACCGCATGGCGCAGTTCATCAATGAAAGTTCGTTTGCCGAAGTGCAGTTGACTTTGCAAACGCCGTTTCCCGGCACGGGGCTCTACCGCCGCATGAAACGAGAAAATCGTTTGCTGGCGGACCGGGACTGGTCGTACTACACTTTGTTTGACGTGGTTTACGAACCAGACCAAATGAGTGTTGTCGATCTAGAAGCAGGTTTCAGGCGAACATTGCAAACGGTGTTTGGACCAGTTGCTTCTGCAAAACGAGGATCGCAGCGACGCAAAGTTTGGCGGAAAAATTTCATGATGCGTAAGACAACCGAATGAAAGCAAACGGATGAACACTGAGGATAAGCCTGTTGAAAAACTGACGGTATTGGGGCTGTTGAGGTTCTTCCTGTTTGATGCGCAGGCGATTCGTACGGTTGCGGCAAGTCGCGGAGCGTTTTGGCTGGGGCTGTTGTTTGTCGTGGCCGCTGGATTCGCCAGAGAGTACGACGGCGAATACTTGGTGGCTGAGTCATGGCATTTGGTTTTGCCTCTGGCAGCATCGTTGATTGGTTGCTTCTCAATGGTAGTGTTGATTTTTATTTTTTTAAAAGCTCAAAAGGCGGAAGCAGCCACCTTCTTCGAAACGTTTAGAAGTTTTCTAAATGTGTATTGGATGACTGCTCCGATGGCGCTGCTGTACGGCATTCCATTTGAACGAATGTTTGATCCAGCTGGAGCGACGCAAGCAAATTTGTGGTTGTTGGGTTTCGTGGCTGCTTGGCGAGTCCTGTTAATGATTCGCTGTACTCAGGTTCTTTGTGGGACATCAGTGTTGTGCGCGATTTTACCGGTCATGTTGTTCAGTGACGTGCTTGCTTTGTTGGCGTTGAATTTAGTGCCAGGGCCGATCTTTATGATCATGGGCGGGGTGAGGTTGAGTGAAAGCGAA
>CAZKTR010000617.1:0-2251 GCA_964555525.1 uncultured Pirellulaceae bacterium | reverse complement strand
CCGCGTTCGGCCGACGGAAAGGTATGGCAGTTACAATTGTCTGACGGAACCGTCTGCCAGCTAAATCATGCCCAGGCTGACGCCGTAGTAGTAAAAGTGATTCAGTAGCACAAGGTGTTGTAGCCGATGTCGCCAGACTTCGGGCGAATGGCCAAGACCCCTGAACTCTGGCGAGCCCAGTTGCAGTCGACAACCTCGCCGGATAGCTGACAAAAAACTTAACGTAAACTCAACGCTCCAAAGAAATGGCGCTGAGTTGTCTGCGGTACACAGTCTCCTGGTCGGCAGTAACCCAATGGAGAATCACAAGATCGTGGTGGCGTCTCGAGCAATTGGAAGCCCAGACCAGTAAATGCAGTTCCAAAATGAATTGCCGATCGTACGCTTTGTCGATAGTCGGGTAACGTTTGGCCGTAACGCTCCAACACTACGTCCTCAAAGTACAACGGCTGATAGTGAATGCTCGGCGCTTCCCAGCCAAACATTTTCACGGTGTCGCTGACCGACCCCACTCGCCCAAACCCTTGTAGTAGTCCTGACCTGTCTTCGGGCACACGCCCGTTTTGGGCAAGGCTTAGATTAATTGTTGCCAGCGAATGCTTGGGCCAGTTTTCGCGAATCCGGTTGTCGCTCAAACGTTGCGGGGTGATCGGCTCCTCTTCTTCGTTGAAACCTGAGTCCAAGTCGTCGTCCAAGTCTTCATTCAAGTCGTCGTCTAGGTCGTTGTCCATTGCATCATCGGATTGATCGTTGGGTTCAGATATTTCCAAGTCGTTGTCTTCTTGGTCTGGTTCAAGCTCGAACTGCGGCCGAGGGGGCGCTATCTGAGTGCTACTAGATTGGCCTTGAACGTTGGTCGGCATTGCCAAAAAAGCCAAAAACAAAAACAGCGTAGAAGAAGTGCGATGCATCTGGAATCTCAAGCGAATAAAGCGGTAGTCACTTTATTTACTATCGACCACTAAAAGCGGCATAACGTTCCAAACGCCTATCTACGGTCAGGTTTACTCAATCGTTGTAGTTTGCCAAACACTTTTACGTTTAAGAAAACACAGTTGAGGGACCATGCTGTGCGTGGCAGAGAGCACTTTTCTCCCAATTCTTGGGATCTTTTATTAAAATTCGCTGATAGCAAGCAAAACTAGAACGTCCAATGGCTGTTACCTTATTTCTATCCATTAAACTTTACGTAACCCCGTAGGTAGCATTCGGCTCGCCGTTTCGCACCGGTTAATTTGATCTCGACACGCTAAGTCAAACTATGAAATGCAGTGACCACATTCTCAGCCGACGAAACCTACTAACGATCGGAGCCGTAGGAGGCCTAGGCCTTACGTTGACCGATTTCTTTCGGATCAAAAAAGCACAGGCTGAACGAGTCAATTTTGAAAGCCGCGAAGGTACTGCCAAATCGGTAATCTACATTTTCTTGCCCGGCGGGATGGCTCAGCAAGAATCTTTCGACCCCAAACCACACTCACCTCTTGAGTACCGAGGTTCAAACGAAAGCATTTCGACTTCGCTAACGGGTGAACGGGTCGGACAGTGGTTTCCCCAGACAGCGAAAATCCTGAACAAGCTTACCGTGATCCGGTCGATGACCCATGGCGAAGCCGCTCACGAGCGTGGCGTTCACAACATGCATACGGGCTATCGGCCCAGTCCGGCGCTGCAGTACCCCAGCATCGGCAGCGTTGTCAGTCACGAACTTGGGCCTCGCAACGACCTGCCGCCTTACGTTTTGGTTCCAGGCCAGACGAATCCCTACCAAGGCACCGGCTATTTGAGTTCATCGTTTGCTGGTTTTAGTTTGGGCGCGGATCCGGCAGCCAAAGGATTTAAAGTTCGTGACCTTGAGTTGCCCTCGGGGGTGACGATGGAGCGATTCAACAAACGTCGTCAGTTGTTGGATGTGGTCAATAACCATTTTCGCGAACAAGAAAAATCAGACGCCATCGATTCACTCGATACTTTCTACCAACGCGCCTATAGCATGATCAGCTCCGAAAAAGCTCGGCTGGCCTTCGACCTCTCCAAAGAACCAAAAAAGATACGAGATATTTACGGTCAAAACCAGGCCGGTCAACGAATGTTGCTGGCTCGCCGTTTGGTCGAAGCGGGCGTGCGGTTTGTCACGTTGACGTACGGCGCTTGGGATCATCACAACATTATTGATCAAAACATCCAAAAAATGGCTCCGCAACTAGACCAAGGTTATGCGGCTTTGATCAACGACCTCGACCAACGAGGC
>CAZKTR010000616.1:0-2253 GCA_964555525.1 uncultured Pirellulaceae bacterium | reverse complement strand
CCAAATGGAACCCGCTCATCGGAGCCGACAAACACTTTGGTGTTTGGGCTCTGGTGTCTGGGACGTTATGGGTCAGTTTGGTCGCGATGATCGTGGCATTACCTCTGGGTTTGATTACTGCGATTTACTTGAGCGAATATGCTCACCCTACCGTTCGCGCGATTTTAAAGCCAACACTAGAAATCCTGGCGGGTATTCCGACAGTTGTGTATGGCTTTTTTGCACTCACGGTGATCACGCCAGGCTTGCAGTTTTTTCATAAAGGATTTCAAGCCTTCAATGTAACGGGGGCTGGAATTGCGGTTGGGATTCTTTGTTTACCAATTGTCAGTTCATTGGTCGAAGATGCGTTGCGAGCAGTGCCGCGGAGCCTTCGCGAAGGTGCTTACGGTTTGGGGGCGACCAAGTTTGAGGTTTCCACCAAAGTTGTTGTCCCAGCAGCACTCTCAGGGATCATTTCTGCTTTCTTGCTTGCGATCTCAAGAGCAATCGGAGAAACGATGATCGTTGCTTTGGCCGCTGGTACTCGACCGCATCTAACGATGGACCCTCGCGAAGATACACAAACGATGACTGGTTGGATGGTCCAAATGGCTTTAGGTGATGTCTCCAACTATGACCTGTCTTACCTGTCGATGTATGCCGTTGCGGCGGTGCTGTTCGTCATCACGCTGTTGCTAACCTTCACAGGGAACCTCGTTCGAATGCGATTTCGGGAGGAGTACCAATGACCGACCAAGACTCTATCGCACCGAAAAAACCGACCCATCCCTTGGATGGTATCCGCGAGCGTTGCCCTGCCAAAGATCGTAAAGCTCTCGACGCTGGCTTTCGCGTTTTTTGCATTGTCACCGCCAGCTTTACGATTTTGATCTTGGGGGTGTTGTTGGTTTCAATCTTTTTGCAAGGACTTTCCAGTATCAATTGGAACTTCCTGACCCACTACCCAGAACCAAATCCCGCCAACGCTGGAATTGGTCCGGCCTTGTGGGGAACGGTTTGGCTGTGCGTTGCTTGTGGAGTGATCGCTTTGCCGATTGGTGTTGCCACCGCGATTTTCTTGGAAGAGTTCAAGCCAGTTAATCGGTTGCTGCGTTTTTTCCACTCGTTCATCCAGCTAAACATCAACAACTTGGCGGGTGTGCCCAGCGTGGTTTATGGAATCCTAGGCCTGACGTTATTTGCCAATATGGCTGGATGGTTTGGTTCGACCAACGAACCAAATTTTGAATTTGGAGTTAGCCACTACGATCAGTTCTACTCTGCCGGGGATCGAGCTCTATTGGTTCCCGTTGAGGCCGATGCCCCACCCACCATCGCGACTGCGGGGATGAAAGCGCTTGCAAACAATCAGCAGACAAAAAAGCTAGAATGGGTCACGGCTAACGTTGTGAAGTCTCGACGCGAGATTCCCCGAGAAGCGGAAGCTCGCACCTTCGCTATTGTTGAGGGCAAAGAAGCCGGCCGTATTAGTAGGCCGTCTTGGTATTACGTCCGCCTTCCGATTGGACGCGGCGTACTCGCAGGAGCCCTGACGCTGATGTTGGTGATTTTGCCGATCGTAATCATTTCGTCGCAAGAAGCCATCCGCGGGGTACCCAATTCGTTACGAGAGGCCGGACTTGGGCTGGGCTCAACGCGGTGGCAGGTTGTTTGGAACATTACGCTACCGGCATCGATTCCGGGTATCATGACTGGCGCTATTTTGGCGATGAGTCGAGCGATTGGGGAAGCGGCACCGATTTTGATTATTGCCGGTGTTGTTTTCATTACCTCCAGCCCAAGCAACTTGATGGATAACTTTACCGTCTTGCCGTTGCAGATTTACAACTGGACAGGGCGACCTCAACACGAATTCCACGAACTTGCGGCCGGTGGAATCATTGTATTGCTTTGTATTTTGTTTGTATTCAACGCGGCCGCAGTGCTAATCCGACAATTAACTCAAAAGCGCCTTTCCTAGGGATGGCGGTAAATTTAAGTATTTTTGGTCAACTAAGAAATTCAAAGTTGTAAAACGCTAGAATATCGACAGCTAGCAAACTCACTTCCTACTTTACTTGCGGTTCACTCCAGACGTTCAAAGAACTTCCATGGAACAAACATCAACTTATCCTACGAAACCAACGGCTGTGTCTACATCAACCGAAACTACCGTCCCAAGCGTATCGTCAATGATTTCTATCAGTGATTTTTGCGCTTGGTATGGTGACTTTCAAGCGTTACACAACTTGAATTTGGAAATCCCGGAAA
>CAZKTR010000615.1:0-2254 GCA_964555525.1 uncultured Pirellulaceae bacterium | reverse complement strand
CAGTAGTCTCCGCGATTGGGCGAAACGACGGTCGCGGAAATCGATCCTACGTTGATGATGCAGCCGTCAAACGATCCGTCAGCCTGCTTTTGCTCAATCATCCAGTTCGCGCAGGCTTGCGTTAGAAAGTAGGGCCCTTGCAAGTTGATCTTCATGATCCACTCGAAGCTTTCTTCGGTCGCTTCTAAAATGTCGGCTCTTTCTTTTGGAGCGACGCCGGCGTTGTTAACCAACACGTCTAAGCGGCCAAAGCGTTCTTTAATATCGGCCAACATCGCTGCGCGGTCTTCGGCCGATGAGACATCGCCAGAGCAATAAAGAACTTCCGCGCCTTGGCTTTCAAGCTTTGCAACGGCGTCGGTGACTTTGGAAGCGTCCGAACGTCCGCTCAGCACCAAGTTAAAACCATCGGCGGCAAGTCTTTCACAGATTCCAAAACCAATCCCTCGGCCACCGCCAGTTACCAATGCTACTTTTTTACTCATCGCTATCGTCTTAGAAAAATGATTGTGGGGGTAATCTCTAACTACAAGTAGAACTTGTAATACGGTTCGTCGTTGGCCAGTCGTTGAATGTACAACGCGGTTTCTCTTGCGTGATAATCGCCCCACATGCAAGACTCGCCGCATGGCACGGTTTGTCCTTCGGGGATGTGATCCCAGCCGTTAGGGCGATGGTAAACTGAATGCAAAATCAAACCTTGATGCGATTCGTCTAAACTCAAATACTTGTCGCTCATCAACGTTTGCATCACCGTCAGGCCGGCTTGCGTGTACTTTGCATCGTCCAGGTAACGGCCCAAACGCAGTAGGCCTTGGGCACCGATGGCGGCGGCCGAAGAGTCGATCGGTTCGGCGTTGTTAAACGGATCTGATTCGCGATCGTAGACGTCGGCGCCAAGTTTATGCGAGTGTAAAGCGCCGGTGTCCCAGTACGGAATGCCGTCGGTCGGTGTGTTTTCAATATAGAAATCACAAGTCGCTTTGGCCATCTTTAGCAAAAAGCCTTCGATCATCTCGCGACCGCCCAACGGTTCGAGTTCCGCATCATCGATGGTTTTCAAAAACTCTAGTTGCTCAGGGGCGCCGACCATGACCCAGGCTAAACCACGCGTCCAAGTGGTGAACGGCGAGAATCCTTGTTGAGAGTTCGGGCAGCGGTAAGCCCCATCGTTCAAGTTGAAAATACTCTCGTGAGCCGTCCGCCCCCAGACATCGTAGAAGTCGCGTCCTTCGCCGTAGTAGACCGCGTAGTCGGCGGTGGTTTTTGCATGCTGGACCAGTCGCTCAAGCAGGCTCGTCTTTTTGTCGCCTTCGTCCATGATCGAGTGACCAAGTTGGTGGCCGACCGCGAGTGCTCGCAGTGATCGAATCGTATCGGCGAACAAAGAATGTGGACCATTGAACGAGTAAACATAGCCGCCCGATGGAAGCGTGGTCCAACGTTTGGCTTGTACCGAACTGGAGGCTTGAAGGGCCATCACGTAAAAGTTGCGTTCCCATTCGTTTTCAGGAATGCGTCCTTCGTTCATCAAACGCAACAAGTTTCCGTAAGTGCTGACGTTGTTGAAGCCATGATCGTGCACGCCAAAGTGCGTCACGTGAGGTGCCATTTTTTGAACCGTGTTCTGCCTGCCCATCGTCAAAAAGGATTCGTCGCCTGTGGCATCGAACTGCAAAATCTCAGATCCATACTGAAACCCTTGCGTCCACTCGGTCCAGCCGCGAGTCGAGTACTTACCGGCGATGGTGAAAACCGGTGAGCCTTGGGAGTCGTCATACTCGCTATTGATTAGTTCGATCTTTTGCCCGGAAACCTTCCAGAATCGTTCCAAGTTGGCTTTAAGGTCCGATGGCGTAATGGTTGTGTTGGAAATCATGTGTCCTTGCCTCGTGCTAAAGAGGGTCCGTTTTGATAGGATTTTAAGAAGTTGATCGGCTCAAAAATACCGACCCGCGTGATCGAGATACTCGCAAATTAGTTTTTGGACCAAATTCTTGGCTCGTCGCAACAAGTCAAAAATCTAACCGATGGTCATAAATATTAATTGGTCGACTTGCGTTGGATTAGGTTAAATACACTTGCAAAAACCCGAATTGGTCACGATAGTGTAATAATTATTAATCGCCTAGTCTGAGAAGCTGATTTTGCTTTTCAAAGGTGAAAGATTGAGTTTAGCAATCGTTAAAACCAGTTCCTTGGAACCCCTGAAACGCCAGATGCCTGAAAAGCCAGAGCAAACTCCGTACGAACA
>CAZKTR010000614.1:0-2257 GCA_964555525.1 uncultured Pirellulaceae bacterium | reverse complement strand
GATGCTGGTATCTGGAGGGATCAGCTCAATTTTCGCGTCTGATTGCAGTAGCTTGTCGACTTCCATCACCTCCAGAACGGTTTTCAGGATTTCGGGGTCTTCACTGGCAATACTGTTCAGTGCTTTCCCGACAATTTTGGGGCGAGCGGCAGCAGCTTCGGCCATCTTTTGGCTCACCCGAAAAGCCGTTTCACTTTTGATCAAGCCAACACGGTTTTCACCGTCTTGTTTCATCGCACTTGTCACTTGGACCAATCGCTTGACCACCTTGTCAGTAATATTGTCGACCATCCCCCGGTCGGTGAATGAAACTTTACGAATATAGACCGAACCCAAAGTGTATCCCCACTTTTGCGAGAGTGGCGTAACGGATTTTCGCACCGTGCGGCTGAGTGTGTGTCGGTCTTCAAGCATCTTTTCCATCTCCAGATTGCTCAGTGTCGAGATCGCGGAACTGGCGACGTTGGCTTGAAGCGACCCCTCTGGATCGGCGTTGCTAAACAAGTAAGCGACAGGGTCTTCGACACGCATCTCGTACCAAATGCCAACTCCCATCGGCGTGCCTTCTTCCGAGTTGACCATCTGGTTTCGCATGTAGTGCTGACGCAGTTTCGTACTGACAGTGTATGCCTTCCCAAAGAACGGTATCAACAAAGCACCTGGGCCCAATTTCAATAGAGGAAAATTCAAACCGGGTTGATCAATGGTTCCCACGACCTTTCCAAATAAGGTGTAAACTTTCGTTTCACATTCACGCACACAGACAAACATGCCAAAGAAACGTAACAGGCCCAAGAAACAGGGAATGGCCAACAAGCCGGTGATCGCGCCTCCGATGATCCAAGGTAATTGCTCTTCGAATGGGAACGCTTCAAGCTGCTTTAAAAATTCTTCAATGTTCATTGGGTTGTTTCCGTTGTAATGTGTTTTTCCAAAATGTGTTTTTCCGATTCGTTCTCAATCAGTGCCGCCCGAACTAATGCATTCGACACCTGCGGTTGTGTCGTTCTACGCCGAATCTTTTTTGGTTGTTTGCAAAACACGTTTGGCTTTTGCTAACAAAGGGATTCTTAGATTTCTCAGGTACGCCTTAAGGCAATCCGAGCCGCCTTCGGATTTAACGGTTGTCAAGGTCTTGGCCAATTCCAGCAACGGAGCGACCTCGGCCCTAGCATTGTTTGTTGAGATTTCCAGAGCACGAGCGCTCATGGTGATCTGCTGCTCTGAATCGGCCCGAGCTGTACTGAGGTCCGCCGCGACTTGGTTCCGCGTGCTGTTGATCGCAGAAAGCGCTTTGTCGACTTCGGCAGGTGGATCGATTTCGGTGATCAGCGCCGCGTCCAGCTCGATTCCATAACGTCCCGCGGTCGCGCGACACTGCTCTTCCATGTACTGATTCAACAAAGGCAAATTCTTTCTCAAGTCATTGATCGACACGCCCTCTGACAATTCTCCGGACTCACCCGGGTTAGACGAATCGGAATCGGTTACTTCATCGTCTGTGGGCGTTAATAAGCTTTGGCCTTTGGGGTCTACAAAATTCGCAACACGCTCACGCATGACAGAAACAAAGTATCCCATGACATGTTCCAGCGGGCTCGCCACGCCGAAAAGATACGGATACAAATTGCTTTCGCTGACTTGATAACGAAGCTGCCCGTTGATCCCGGTGGTCAGATTATCTTTCGTGACGGATTCGACGGTCTCTTGTTTTTTGCTTGGGTCCCATGTCAGATCCACCGTTTGAGTCGCGACATCGATTTTGTGAACGTCTTGCCAAGGCATTTTGAAATAGGGTCCGCCTGGTCCGACGACTCGCACCTGAGGATACTCGTAGCGTTCCTGTTCTTCGTTGCTTAGTTCCGGTGGCTTGGAACGGATTGCCCTTTGGGCTTTGCCGAAATTCGTCACGACAGCTCGCTCGTTAGGGCTGACGGTGTAGATCCCGCTGAGGATCAGGCGGTAAACGCAGTAAAACACCAGACCTGCGGCCATTGCATAAAAAAACATGTGACTTTCCTCGTCTTTCTAATCTTGCTCTGTTATTTCTATTGCCTTGTTCGAATCAAACATGCATTTATTGCAGCGGCAGTGGTGAAGCTTTCTTCATTTTTGCCGCCAGCCAATTTTAAAGTAAGTGTCGCCATTGAAACTAAATCAGAGGCCGGTATCAAATGTCCACCGGCTAAAAACTGGCTAAATCCTTAAGCATTTGCTCAGGAGTTGAGAAAATTGCGGTGGGCAATTAAGATAAGGC
>CAZKTR010000613.1:0-2258 GCA_964555525.1 uncultured Pirellulaceae bacterium | reverse complement strand
TTTTTGAGACGAGTTGAGTCGATTTAATACATGCAATTGGTCGAAATTGATCATGGAGTTCTCTTCTTCGAAAGGACATTTTAAGCCCGTTTTGCTGTTATTGGCGGTGGGTTTGGGAGAGAGCACACTTTTGCCGCTTATTTTTGACGACCACCGGATTACGAGACAATGCAAATTCGACCCAACACGCTTTATTCTAGTTTTTTCACCTTGGCGGCAATCGCAATCGCTTTTGCTTCGGCCTCGACTTGCTTTGCCGGGGCGGTCCCACAAACCAAAGGCAAGTCTTACTCGATTGGAATCGATTTTGCCAAAGGTGCCCAAACTCGTGTTGTGGGTGAATATGAATATGAAGGCGAAGTGATTGTAATTCCCGAAGCGCCAGAAACCGTTAGAAAGCCAAAACCTCAGAAGGCTAAAGAATTGCCGATGCGAGTATCGGCCAAGTTAGAGTACGACCAACGTAGCACCGGCAATGGCCAAGCGGTACGTCTCTACGACTCTGCTGTTGCAAGGATCAGGTTGGATACCGGTAAAACAAAGCCTGAGCTCGAACTGGACAATCGATTGGTGATCGCGCGTCTAAAGAACAAGCCACGAATGCGAGTAGAGATGGCTTCAATCAAGGACATGCTGAATCAGAAAGAGTATGAGCTATTGCAAACGGCAGCTGATCCACTTTCGCTGCCGATGTTGTTTTCTAAGAAAAAAGTGTTCGTTGACCAGAAGTGGAAGCCAAATTTGAATGCGTTGGCGAAATTTTTGAACGTCGACAAGGTCATCACCTCCGATGTTAAAATGCAATTGAAGTCCGTCGCCAATGGTAAGGCTCGAGTTTACGTCTCTGGTGGAGTTACTGCGAATCAATACGACGTGACTTCTGAAATCTCACTCGCGGGTTACGCCTTGATTGACCTAAGTACGAAGCAGGTTCAAGCTGCCAAGCTCAGCACCGAAGAGAAAACCCCACCAGGACAGATCACACCTGGCTTTGAAGGCCGCACTCGTATCGATGTTAGTTTCACTCACGGAGTCAACAATATCGCTTTGTCAAACAAAGCCTTGGCCGAAGCGATGCGTTCGTCCAAAGTTGCTCAGCGTCTGAAATACGATTCCGATCGCGGCAACTACCGAATCAGCTACGATCCTCGTTGGAAGTTGATCGCGGGTGAGAGCGACACTGCCATCATGCGATTCATTGACAAAGGCGAATTGCTTTCACAATGTACTGTCGTGATGTTGCCTCGCCGCGCAGTCAATGAACCTTTGGAGCTAAGTAAATACAAGCGAGAGATCGCGAAGATGGTTGAGAAGGATACCGAAGCCAAGTTGATCAAAGCTAATCAAATGAAAACAAAAACTGGTTTGAAGGCAATGAGTGTTGTTGTCACTGGTGAAGAAGAAGGTTTGCCGGTCAATTGGATTTACTACCACATTGAAGCCAAAGATGGACGTCAGATGACGTTCGTGTTTACGTTGGCTGAATCGGTCGCTGATCGTGTGATTGGTGCGGCCAATCAATTGATCAACGAATTCGAGTTTTTAGGTACCCCGGCGAAAGTTGCCAAAAAGCGCTCTTCAAATACTTATAAGGCACCTAAGTAATTAAGTCTTCTTTGATTCGCGGCTGGTCGTTGCTTGGGCGGCCAGCGCGAAAGTGATGAGTGCCGCTGGGCTCGCCAGAGTTCAGGTGTGCTGGCAATTCGCCCGAAGTCTGGCGACATCGGCTACCTGTTAAGCTCAGCCATCGAGTTGGGTCGAAGGAAGCTTCGCAGGCTGTTGCCAATGATTTTGGATTTTTGCCAGCAGCGGGTCGATTGTTTTTTCCTGAATCGAGTGCGGTGGGTTCCACTTAAACCATTCGGAGCTTTCGTGTTCAGTCAGCTTCAGTTCGGTCGGTCGAACGAGCTTGGCGATGTAGATGATCAGCTTCTTTTTTTGGGGTTTGCCGTTGGTCCGCTTGGAAGTGACCATGTATTTCTGTTTGTACTTGAAGTCGGGATCGATGATCAAATCTTGTGCTTCAATCCCGGTTTCTTCTTCGAGTTCCCGAAGCGCGCATTCCATGTTCGTTTCCCCCGGGTCCACATGGCCTTTGGGCAAGTCCCAGCGTTTGGGGTGCTTTAGCAATAGAAAAGAAACACTGTCGCTGGCCGCGGGAAGGTGCGAGTTGCTTTGGGTCGCAGAGTCTTTTTCGGTTTCGTTGTTGGGGATATCGCGGAAAATCAAAAAGCCGCAAGATTTAAGTTTGCCCATGT
>CAZKTR010000612.1:0-2263 GCA_964555525.1 uncultured Pirellulaceae bacterium | reverse complement strand
GACGTAGACCAACTGCGCCCAACGCCAACGCCGTTAAGCCAACGCTCGAAGGCTCTGGAACGGCAGTGGGAACTTCTGGAATCGTAATCGAAGAACTGCCAATGGCTAATTGACCATCAAGAAACGTAATCGGACCACCAGGCTGTCCTAAGTCGACCCGAAAGAAACCAGCGTCACCCGACAAAACAAACCCGACCGTTTCAATACCCGTTTGAGCTCCACTTATAAAAAAAACGAGCCGCTAAGGGTGAGTGTGCCGGCGTTGATTGCACCAGTAAACACATCTCCCGGATTGAGAAACGTAAAACTGTTTAGACCAGTGATTGTCCTACCAATCGAATCATTGAAAAAACCCAAATCGAAAGGCTGTCCGAAACCAGTCGATAGACCACCAAAAACAACCTGAAGAGGAATCGCTGAAATGGCTGAGCCTGAGAAATACGGAACGGTACCGGGTGTGAACGACAGATCAACAACATCGTTCACTTGAGCACATAGCTCTGGAGCCGAGTACAACGAAGTTAAGGCAGCGCCAAACGAGGCTGCAGCAAGTTTGGTTTTAGTTATCTTCATGAGTTGTTCCCGCATGACAAAGTTGAGATAAAGTAGACTCGTTTTTCTTACTACTGGTCGTACCGGCATAAAGCCAACACATGCTAAAAACAAGATTTTCTTTAGAACTATGAAAATTATCCGATGTCAAATAAAAAGCAACTGTCACCGATGTGCCGTTAGGCTTTCACTGCCTTTGAGATAGTTTTTTTTGGGACTAAGAGTAGTTAAACCCCACAAAAAACAGGCTGACTCAATCGAGCCAGCCTGTTCAATTGTATTTCAACTTAGTCGAATTAATTAGGCTGCTTTAGTTGCCTTGCGACGTCGACGAAGACCAACTGCCCCCAACGCCAATGCCGTTAAGCCAACGCTCGAAGGCTCTGGAACGGCAGTGGGAACTTCTGGAATCGTAATCGAAGAACTGCCAATGGCTAATTGACCATCAAGAAACGTAATCGGACCACCGGGCTGTCCTAAGTCGACCCGAAAGAAACCAGCGTTACCCGAAAAAAGAAATCCGAATGTTTCAATGCCTCTTCGACCATTGGCTAAAAAAACGGAAGCGGGAAGAAAAGAAGAGGTAGTAAAAATTCGGATACCAGAAAACACATCACCGGGGTCGACTGACCCAAAGCTAAATGCACTAGGTGGACCAGTGAATGTTCTACCATTCGCATCATTGAAAAAATTGAAACTGATATCCCTGACACCATTCGAAGTTGGAATACCAAAAACAACTGGAGGAGCATCCGGCGCCAAGCCATAAGGAACGATACTAGGCGTGAACGTCAGATCAACGACTTGAGCACTTAGCTCCGGAGCTGAGTACATTGAAGTTAAAGCAGCGCCAAACGAGGCTGCAGCAAGTTTGGTTTTAGTTATCTTCATGAGGTGTTCCCGCATTACAAAGTTGAGATTAATCAGACCTGTATAATATTTACTGGTCGGCTAAAAACAAGATTTTCTTTAGAACTATGAAAATTATCCGATGTCAAATAAAAAGCAACTGTCACCGATGTGCCGTTAGGCTTTCACTGCCTTTGAGATAGTTTTTTTTGGGACTAAGAGTAGTTAAACCCCACAAAAAACAGGCTGACTCAATCGAGCCAGCCTGTTCAATTGTATTTCAACTTAGTCGAATTAATTAGGCTGCTTTAGTTGCCTTGCGACGTCGACGAAGACCAACTGCCCCCAACGCTAATGCCGTTAAGCCAACGCTCGAAGGTTCTGGAACGCTGGTGGGGACTTCTGGAATCGTAATCGAAGAACCACCTATGTTGAATTGACCATCAAGTAACGTAATCGGGTCACCTAACTGCTGTCCGAAGTCGACCCGAAAGAAACCAGCCTGACCCGAAAAAATAAATCCGAATGTTTCAATGCCAGTTAAAGTTGAAGGTAAAAAAAGGCCAGAGGAAAAAAAAGGATTCGTTCCATTGGATACGAACCCACTAGAAAACACGTCACCGGGATCAACGCTCGCAATGTCAGATAAACTGAGTGGACCATAAAATGTTCTAGCAAACGAATTATTCAAAAAAACCAAACTGACAAGGCTGACACCATTCGAAGTTGTGCCAGAAACTCCCACACCCTCAGGAGGACTGGATTGTGTCAGAAAAGGAACGACACTAGGTGTGAACGACAGATCAACGACTTGAGCACTTAGCTCCGGAGTTGAGTACATTGAAGTTAAGGCAGCGCCGAA
>CAZKTR010000611.1:0-2266 GCA_964555525.1 uncultured Pirellulaceae bacterium | reverse complement strand
GGCAGCAAACCCGGCGAACCTTGGAAAGGCGGCGCACCGTACGTCCAAGACGGCACGGAAGTCACCGAAAACATGGACGGCGACGATAGCCGTATCATCATGGATCGCGTGATCCCGTTCATCGAAAAAAATAAAGACGCGCCGTTCTTGGCAACCGTTTGGTTTCACGCTCCTCATGAACCCGTCCTCGCCAGCGAAGAACATCGCAAGCGCTATTCCAAGCTGAAAGAACGCCAACAACACTTGTACGGTTGCATTACCGCGATGGATGAACAGATCGGTCGACTGCGAGAAAAATTACGCGAGCTGAAGATCGAAAAAAATACCGTCGTGTTTTTCTGCAGCGACAATGGACCGGCAGATTCACTCGCCAAAAAAGGTATCGCTTCGGCAGGTCCCTTCAAGGGTTACAAGCACCGCATGTACGAAGGCGGACTACTGGTCCCCGCATGCGCTGAGTGGCCAGGCATGATTGAACCGGAAACGAACGTCAACACTCGTTGTTCGACCGTGGATTTCTTCCCCACGATCGCGAACATTACCGGTTACAAATTCAAGCGGAAAGACAAGCGCCCGATCGATGGCATTGATTTGATGCCAGTGATTCAAGGCAAAACCGATGTACGTTCGCAGCCGATGTTCTTTGGGTACCGAAGGCTTTTCGGCGAAATCGATGGACAAGCGATTATCACTGGCGATATGAAATTGTTACGCGAAGCCAAACCCAACGGCAAAACGCGACTCTACGACCTGTCAAAGGACCCGTATGAAGAAAACGATTTGTCCGAAAAACTTCCAGAGGTCACTAATTCGATGGAACGCCAAATGCGAGAGCTTGACTCGAGTTGCCAACTCAGCCGCGACGGTGCCGATTACAAATATTAGTAGCTAATGAAGACTCGATACCGACTCACTCATTCCCTCCCTATGAGCCGAATGCGCTAGCATCGGGCCTTGCGGGTTTGGGGTGGGCGTTGCTAGGCGGCATTCTGGTAATGCCCGACGCTAGCGCGAACGATTCATAGGCGGACCTTACTGTTACCAGTTATCCCAATCTTGCGTATCATCCCCAGCTCCGATCGTACCCAAAGCACCCCACACGCCGTGCGGGCTCCGAACACCTGCGGCCATTTGCTCGACCGTCAACGTCGCCGCCGCATCACCTGTGTCGATGTCTTCAGAAACGAATAGTGTCGAACCGTCCAACATCGAAACATGCCCGCCGCCAATATGCATGGCTCCGGCAGTATAAACACCATCGGCCGTTAGACTGCCTTGAACCTGAAAGCTTGGACTATTGAAGGGCAAAATCGTATTGGCCAACCCAACACCTGCTCGTCCGTCGGCCCAATGCGAACCGCGATCAATCAGCTTTACTCCTGCCGCGTAGTCGTTGTCTTTGATCACGGTGTAAACTTGCTCCGGCTTGTCCAGCCATGCAGCTTTGCCATTGGCAAAACAACCGCCGCGAACCGTTGCGACTTTATCACCACCGATTTCTATTATCCCAACGGTGTTGCTGGTACCGTCTGCAATGTCGTCCATGCGATTGACTTTGAAGTAACCAAAGGCTCCGCGCAGCGTTTCTTGCTTGCTCACGTTTCTTGCAACATCACCAGCTGAGAATGCGTAGGAAGTCCGCCCAAATTTGCTCGTCGTTGACGTCGACGACGGGCAGATGAATAGGTTGTCCTTTTTGACCCAAGGCGGGTAATCGACATCCGCAAGAGACGCTTCAAATGCAGGATACTCCGCCCGACCTATCACCATTGGGCTTGAAATTTCGTCGTAAAATTCACGCTGTTCCAGAAATGGCAACAGCGCAATCAAGCCACTGACTGGATTTGCTTTCAGCACTCCGTTTTGATCTTTGATTCCAACGCCCATCGGCAACTCCATGTGGACACTCTCGTAGCTGAGTGCTGCCAAGGCCAAATGCTTGAGATTATTCCGGCACATCGTTCGTCTTGCAGGTGTATGGGCTGACTGTACTGCTGGCATCAACATTGCGATTAAAATCCCAACAATCGCCACTATGACCAACAACTCTACCCACGTGATTCCTTCTCGCTTGGTTCGCTTTAGCATCGCCTTCCTCCTTTGAATCGTAGCAACTTGATATCGCAAAAATCACTTCGAAAAAACAGGCTCAAACAGTCTTACTCTAAATCGGTTTCTTCCCCCGATGCGATCGTCCCCAAAGCACCCCAGACGCCGTGCGGGCTCGGGACACCTGCGGCCATTTGCTCGACCGTCAACGTTGCCG
>CAZKTR010000610.1:0-2266 GCA_964555525.1 uncultured Pirellulaceae bacterium | reverse complement strand
CTTTTTTTCTTACAAACCGCCACAATCGAGTGAGAGCAAGCGCATAAGTATTTTCGAGCTATCCGTTGCAGGATGAAATACAATGCTATCTCCGCTTTGAAAGGGTCGTGATGAACTTGAAAACCAATGCAGCCTGTCCGCCGTCTGAAACTCTGAACGACTTTGTGCATGGGAAATTAGAACCGCCAATTTTGGACGAATGCGAATCTCATATTTCTGAATGCCCTGCTTGTCTGGAAACGCTCCGTGGTTTGGGCTCGGACGATACGCTTACCGGGCACCTTGCCGCAGCGATGAACGAGCCGGATTCTTCACCGTCGTCGGAACAATTCAACGGGCTGATGGAGCGAATGTTGTCGCAGACACCTAAACGTTTGTTGCCCGGTAGCCTCCAACCGCCGGCCACCATCGCGGCGGAACTGATGGCTGATCGAGCCGCGGAAGTCCTGCGTTGTTTGGAGCCCACTGATGATGAATCGTTGGGGGCGATCGGCGACTACGATCTAGAACGATTGATCGGAGCCGGTAGTTCTGGGGTGGTTTTTAAAGCGATCGACCGAACGCTTAACCGGCCTGTTGCTTTGAAAGTGCTTCGACCGTCACTTGGAGCAATGGCGCGTCAACGGTTTATCGCGGAGGCTCAATCGGCCGCGTCGATCGACCATCCCAACGTGGTAACGATCTATCAAGTGGGAGAATCCAAGCGACTCGCGTTCATGGCGATGCAATGGATTCCTGGGCAGACATTGGAACAGCAGTTGGCAGCGGGAAAGCAGTTTGAACAGGCCGAAGTTCGCACAATCGCGAGTCAAATTTCGGCGGGCCTGCAAGCGGCTCATGAACAACAGATTATTCATCGCGATATCAAACCAGCCAATATCTGGATCACCGAAGCCGATCAAAGTGTAAAAATTCTTGACTTCGGTCTAGCTCGGATTTCAGATGACGATCCAGGCTTAACCGCAACCGGCATGCTGGCGGGCACACCAAACTTCATGTCACCCGAACAAACCAAGGGCCTTGAACTTGACGGACGCAGCGACCTGTTTTCGCTGGGCTGCTTGATGTATCGCTTGCTGACGGGGCGATTGCCCTTCGGTGCTCCAACGGTGTTGGCGACGTTGCAATCGATTCAAAATCACCAGCCAGTTTCGGTGCAAAACTTGCAGCCAGCCATTAGCGATGAATTGACCGATTTAACGATGGCTTTATTGGAAAAACACCCTGCCAACCGCCCTGCTTCGGCGAATCAGTTGACGGAACTTTTGACCGCCGATCGATCAGCTTGGCCGGTACAGATCAATCGCTACGAAGCGACATCTACAGCGAACTCCCAGACTACCGGCATGCAAAAGCCAGCGACTGCTGCCTCGGGCGGTCGCTTCTTTCGCTCGATCGCGGCAGTGGTTGCGCTGGGGTTGTTGGGTTGGGGCGGATACATGTTTGGCCCGCAGGTCATTCGAATTGCGACCGACCAAGGTGAAATTTCGATCGAGACCGAGGATCCCGATGTTCAGGTCGAAATCTTAAAGGATGGAAAGCTCGTTCGGGTGGTTGATACAAAGACCGATCAATCGTTTAGCATTCGTTCGGGCAACTATGAATTTCGAGCCGCACCGGCGGCGGGTTCCGAAACCGGTGTGACATTTGACGTAACGCCAAAACAGCTTGTCATGAACCGTGGCCAACAGCAGATCGTGAAAGTAACGAAAAACCTGGCGGGGCAAGACGCTCAGTCGCAGCATGCTGAAACTTCGTCAGCAGAGGATCCTGACGCTCTGATCTACGATGGCAAGAACTTTGAACAATGGATGCGAATCGCGAAGACAGACCGGTCTCCTAAAAATCTCGCCAATGCGATTCGCGCTTGCGGTGCACTCGCATCATCACCAGATGAACAAAAGATGTTGTTTGAGATCATTGACAGTGCAGCAAGGCGACATGGGAATAACATATTACTTGGTGAGGATGAAAAAGTCATGAAGGCGATGCTTACAGCGATCTGGCAACACCCCCCAGAGTTGGCGGCTGATTTTGTTCAGAGGCAACTTCAAAGCGGAAACACGCGTAGCAAGCAATTTTGTATATGGGTATTGGGTAGTATTGGTATGGACAGTGTGACTTGCCCGAATAAATCTGATTTCGATCTCGCATTTGCCAGTCGTGCAAACGAGTTACTGCCGATTGCAGTCAATAAAGATCAGAATCTGAGTAGCACTCTCATCGGAGCCTGCTTAAATGTTTCCGCACAGGAATTAAAGAAGCT
>CAZKTR010000609.1:0-2269 GCA_964555525.1 uncultured Pirellulaceae bacterium | reverse complement strand
CTCACGCAAAGGCGACAAGGCGCAAAGAACTGGCAGTCATTTCTCTGCGCCTTCGCGCCTCTGCGTGAGATAATCCCCTCCAAGTTCGGAATTCCGGTTTAGCTGGAAGGTGGCGACGGTGCTTCCAGCCGGTCTTACGCGCGCCACCCATCGAACGGGTTAATAAAACAGCTCTTTGAAAAATTGGGAGACTGGTAATGTGAAGCTTGGTTTGCTCCGCCGGCGCGGAGGACAGGCCGGAGGCAACTGTCGCCACCTTGCGCTTAAAGGCGGTACTACAAACTTCTAAAGCGAATCCGCAAACGCATTCATATCCGCCGCATAAGCATCGATCCGCTGAGTCATCTCAGCTTTCGCAGCAGACAAATTCTTCAACTGACAAATTAAAAATATTTACTCAGGGCCACTTTGACGCTAGTCTTGTTTGACGCTGACTCGGACCTAGAATGCGACGAAGGCCATTACGAGAAACGATCCGTGAGGAACTCTATGACTACCATCCACGTTGAGACTAAGAAGGCTGAAGGCGCTGACTCATTCACCTTCAAGGTTGATGATGTCGAGCTGTTTTCTGGGGAGGCTAAAACCCAGCGAATGCACGAATTACTAAAGAAGGTATTAGGCTCAGAGATCGAAAGTTGCTCTGATTACCATTCGAAAGTTGACGGTGGATTTCAAGGTTTCTTGGCGTCGGTTTATCGTGCTTATTGTGAACATCGCCCGTTAGTGATATCGCCGGATATTGTTTGGCTGACCATTACTCAGGGGGTAGCTCATCACATGGCGCTTCACGCCGAAAGATTACGCCATCGACTTGTCAAACACGAAGGCAAAATCTCTTTGAACTTTTCGTTTGAGGGGTGGGTATTAGGCTCTCCCGAGAATCCCTGGGAAGAAGCGTTTCGAAGTTGGACCGACAAAATTCGCGAGCATGTTGGTGAAAAACTACATGGCGACTTGGTATGTGACTTTAGCACGACGGGCACCGTTGAACGGGCCGCCAGCGAAGTGATCATGCTAGATATTTTTCAACATTACTTCAGATACCTGGCGATAGGTATTTGTGGAATTCCCGAAATTACTCTGCTAGGAAATGTTTCAGATTGGGAGAGGCTCGCAAGCAAAGTTAAAGGGCTTCGGGTGTTCGATATGGACTGGTGGCTTGATCATTTACAGCCACTTTGTGATGAATTTGTAAACGCGAGAAAAGGTTGTCCTAACGTTGGCCATTGGCAGAATATCTGCAAATTGAAGTCCGAATATGGCGGCGACGTTATCAATGGTTGGATCGCAAAGTTTTTCCCGTATCTTCGGGCGGACATAGGAGGCCCGTGTGAAAGGAAAAATCCCGTTTTTGAATCGGGTGAAGGTTTTTCTACTTTGTCTGCACCCGGAGGTATCTCAAAAGCTCCCTTCACTTTTAGCGATGTGACGACTGGAACAGTGGTTTCAATGGAAGCGCTTGGCGGAACGATTGGCTACACACTTGATTCGGAAACGATGGCCGTGGAAGCCAAAGCATTTTGGGCCGTCCGGAGAGCACCGCTGCAAGATTGGTTGGTACAGCGTATCGCCGACGAACATCATGTGGTGCCTAATCCACCGGAAAAGATAAATCTTTCTATTGGGCAAACTCAGCAAGAGTCTCCACTTTCTGTCTGGCTGCAGGACGAGATGTATAGGTTTTACTATGAATTCGAAAGTGCGTCGATGTTCAAGAAAGAAGGCGGAGGCTTTCGGTTGCAGATCCATGAATTGGGTAGCTTGACGGGGGTTGATTACGGAGAAAAAACAGCCAAATATCCGCGTGGTCCAAAACCTGAAAACTGCTCTTGGTATCATTTTGGCGCTTTCGACTCGGAAGTTTTGGCATGCAATCTAAGTAGCAATTGTTGGGAAAATGAACGAAAATTGTTTGATAGGGAGAATCGATTAGGTAGACGGTTCTGCCCGATTTGCGTTATCGCCAATGACCGGCCAAATCGCGATGAAGATCCGGTCGTTGCCGTATCATTTTTTGAGTTGATCGAAAGGCTATTCGAATCCAACGGCGAACCGTATTGGAAATCAAGTGATTTTAAACCCTACGAGACCGCCGGATTTTATCTTAGATCTTCTGAGCTCAAAAACGAGCGAATGGACTGAAGCGGCGAAGCCGGTAGATGTGGCGACGGTGCTTCCGGCCTGTCCGTGGGCGAAGCCGGTGAAAGATAAGATGTCGACCTTTGCTCCCAGCCTGTCCGTGGGTGAAGCATGTTTGACATCCTGC
>CAZKTR010000608.1:0-2292 GCA_964555525.1 uncultured Pirellulaceae bacterium | reverse complement strand
GAAGAGTGGAAGACAGAAGACCCGAATGTTCCGAAGAGTCCTTGGTGGTTCACCGATTCGCCTGGCTTGGGCGTTGGGTTCCGTTTGATTCGTCCATTGGAGGCACCAAAGACTTTGGAGGCCAAGAATGAATTTTGGAAGCCGGACAACGAAGAAATTGCTGAAAATGCAGCGGCACGGATCGATGGTAACGGGCGTGGTGCTTTAGGTACGGTTGATGAAAAATTGCCGGCCGAAATGGTCAAGGCGTTGGAAGAAATGTAGGCCTTCTGCCGGACGACAAATCGTTTAGTTTCAAACACGGTTCGGATTTAATATTCGAACCGTGTTTTTGTTTTTGAATCTTCCGGAAGGTTAGTGGCTGAGACATCCACAGAAACGGCCTACAAAGACGATAAAACACAGAGGCACAGAGGACACAGAGTTACTCTTCACACCTTCCCTCTGTGACCTCTGTGTTTCAAATCTACCAGCCCAATTGAATTGCAATTTCAATTAGCACTGCGCAACTTCAAAACGCACAAGCGAGTGCATCGGTCAATGTCTTGGAAAAACACACTTGCTTGCGCTCTTGCGTTGCAAGCTTGCATTTTGTTTTTGTCACCCTTGAGCATGTCACAAATTGTTGATTTTTAGCGAGCAACCCACTTCGGTTCTTAGGGTTCTGCTGTTTTTGTATTCGGGTAACGATTTCGTGGTTACTTCTTAGTTTGATCGATAAATGAAAAAAGGGACGCCACCTTCGCGCGAGGTGCCGGTTGAAATAGCAAGTGTAAAAACGGTCTACCAGTTTCTCGTTTGAATGGAAATGATTTGCCATGAAAGTCCGAAGTGTTGTTTGTTCGTGCGATGCGTTTGTTCGGTGCAGCAATGTGTTGTTCGCTGTGTCGTGTTTAGTATTTGCTAGTTGGGTTAGTGCACAGGAGGTGCTTCCAGCAGTCGAAGTGAAGTCAAAACTGGGGGTGTCATCCGAGCAGCCTGCCGAGGGACCGTTTGTAAAGATTGATGGCGGGTTTATGGTGCCTTACAAAGCAACGATTCCCGGGACCAATACGACCTTTGAGATGGTTCCGGTGCCGGGTGGGACGTTTACGATGGGCAGTCCCAGGGATGAGGAAGGACGATTGGAAGACGAAGGTCCGCAGTTTGAGGTGGTAGTAAAGCCGTTTTGGATGGGGAAGTACGAGGTGACTTGGGATGAGTATAAACGCTTCATGGATTTGGATTGGGTCTTAAAAAAGCTACAACAGCAGAAGCTTCGCAAGAAACTGGAGAAGTTTAAAGTAGATACCATCGGTTCTCCTTCGGTGCTGTATGATGCGGACGCTACCTATGCCGCTGGCGACGAATACGAACAACCAGCGGCAACGATGAGTCAGTTTGGGGCAAAGCAATACTCGAAGTGGCTGAGTTTAACGTCAGGACAGTTTTATCGTTTGCCTTACGAAGCCGAATGGGAATACGCTTGTCGGGCCGGGACAAAAACCGCGTATTCGTTCGGTGATGATGTGGATGATCTTGAAGATCACGCGTGGTTTGTAGAAAACTCGGATGAAGAACGGCATACCGTTGGTGAAAAGAAACCTAACGCTTTTGGCTTGTTTGATATGCACGGGAATGTGGCGGAGTGGGTTTTGGATGCTTACGACGAAGCAGGCTACACGCATCTTAAAGCTGGGCAGAGCTATTCCGTTGAGCAAACCTACAAAAAGCCGACGGCTATGTATTCGCGAGTGGTTCGGGGTGGTTCTTGGGAGCAGGACGACGTGCAATGCCGTAGTGCGGCGAGGTTGGCGAGTGATGTGAAATGGAAGACCAGTGATCCTCAAGGAATTAAAAGCCCTTGGTGGTTTACCGATACGCCAGCATTGGGTGTCGGGTTTCGTTTGGTTCGACCGCTTAAAGCTCCCAAAACGTTGGCTGCCAAGAACGAATTCTGGAAGCCAGACCACGACGAAATCACCGAAGCAACACTTGCTCGTGCTAAAGCCAAAGGCCTTGGTACGCTTGGGAAAGTCGACGAAAAGATGGCCAAAGAAATGGAAGAGGTTTTGGACGAGTAGTAGTATGTTCGGTGCGTTTAATAGCTCCGGAGGAGTTTCACTTAAGGTTCGCAGTAGATCCAAAATTTCCGGTTCGCGTCGTTTGCAGTTTGGCTCCGGAGGAGTCAGCGTTATTAGCTCAGGGCGGAAGCCGGCGGGAGCCCTGAGAATCGGGATGCATAAACGTATTTGCCCCGGATGGGGTATTCGCAATGTTTGGTTTTTCCAAAAGAGCCAAGCGATTTACGCC
>CAZKTR010000607.1:0-2292 GCA_964555525.1 uncultured Pirellulaceae bacterium | reverse complement strand
CGGCCAACAGGCCGACCCCGCGGCCAACAGGCCGACCCGTTCATTGTCAATTTGCTCATAAAGACGCCATGTCACGCCGATCCCGCGCTCGCGAAATCGCTCTGCAGTTGCTCTACCAAGAAGACCTCAACGCCGACCAAGCGGAAGATGTTCGGTTGAGCTTTCTGCATGGCCGCCTCCAGTACAACCGCAAGCTAATTGAGTTTGCCCAATCGCTGATCACCGGAGTCCAGCAACACCGTGAAGCGATCGATCGAGCACTTGAGTTAACCGCCCGAAACTGGCGACTCTCGCGGATGGCCGCCACCGACCGCAATGTATTACGTTTGGGGGCTTTTGAGATTCTTTTCGGCGACACTCCCGACCGGGTCGCTGTCAACGAGGCGATCGAACTCGCCAAACGCTATGGCACCAATAACTCAGCCCAATTCGTCAACGGTGTCCTTGATCGCTTAATGAAATCAAAAGACGAATTTATATCCGCCTAAATTTTCCGTAAAATCTAGCCAACCACCGTTACTCTAAAGCACTTTCCAATTCTAGTTGCCCCTCGAAACCATACCATGCCTTGGAATCCATTCAAAAGAAACAACGACGACGCATCTACCCAACCAACCCCAGATGCCCCTCAGCAACCAGCCAACGAAGAAGCCCCCCAAGGTGTTTTGGGACGTTTCAAATCGGCGATGCGCAAAACCGTTACGATGCTCAACACGGACATTCGTGACTTGGTCAAAGACGGCCGCGTTGTCGATGACGAATTTCTTGACGAACTTTATATGGCCTTGGTACGCACCGACATGGGCGTTGGTCCAGCACAGAAAATCCGCGACGACATTCACTCTCGCTTCCGAGCTCGAAAACTCTTCTTTGATGACCTGACCGCAACGGCCAAAGAAACGATCCGCGAACTGATGGATCAAGGCGACGGTAACCTCGCCTCGGCCGCCTCTGGCCCGACCGTGATCATGGTCGTGGGCGTTAACGGAGCCGGCAAAACAACCTCCATCGCCAAACTCACTCACTGGTTTCGCGAACAAGGAAAATCAGTCGTACTGGGCGCCGGAGACACATTCCGCGCCGCAGCCGTTGCTCAACTGTCGGTATGGGCAGAGCGAATGGGTGCTGAAATTGTCACCGGCCGCGAAAAGAGCGATCCCGCCAGCGTGGGCTACAAAGCTGTCGAAGCCGCCGTCAACAACAATACCGACGTCTGCATCGTGGACACCGCCGGACGCCTGCAAACACAAAGCAACCTGATGGAAGAACTCACCAGAGTCCGCCGAGTGATGTCGAAGGTGGTGCCCGACGCCCCCCACGAAGTACTGCTGGTCCTAGACGCCACCGCTGGCCAAAACGCCATCAGCCAAGCCCGAGGGTTCTCCGAAGCTGCCGGCTGTACCGGTATCATACTGGCCAAACTAGACGGTTCGGCCAAAGGCGGTGTCGCGATCCCGATCCGTCAAGAATTCAATTTGCCGGTTAAATTCGTTGGCCTAGGCGAATCCCACGAGGACTTCGCCAAGTTCAATGTCGACCAATTCGTCGAGGCCCTGTTCGACGACATCATGTAGCCAGCGGATCAGTTCGTTGCGGGAATATCCAGAAAAGGCACCCGCAAAACAAACCATCAAGCTACAATCTCCGCCATGGCCAAACGCAAAACAACTCGAAAATCCAAACCTGCCACCGGCAACGCCAAAACCTCTGCGCCGAAAAAGCGGGCCACCAAAAAATCGACTACGAAAAAGAAAGCGCCCGCGAAAAAGGACGATGGTAAACAACGCCTGCAACGCGTCATGGCCTCGGCCGGCGTCGCCAGTCGTCGTGAGTGTGAGATCATCATCCAAGAAGGTCGCGTCGAAGTTGACGGTCAAATCATTGTCAAACTCGGCTACAAAGTCGATCCAAACAAACAAGAAATCTACGTTGATGCACAGAAGCTCCGAATCGAAAAGCTTCAATACTTCATCCTCAACAAACCGCCAGGGGTCGTCTCAACCGCAAACGACCCATCCGGGCGACCAAGAGTGATCGACCTGATCGACACGCGTAACCGAGTTTACAACGTTGGTCGTTTGGACCAATCGAGCGAGGGATTGATCCTAGTCACCAACGATGGTGAATTAGCCAATCGTTTGACCCACCCTCGTTACGGCGTCGAAAAAAAATACCACGTACAAGTCGATGGCCAGCCCAAGCCCGGCGATCTGCGAAAGCTCAAAGAGGGCATTTATATTGCTGAAGGCCGCGTTCGCGCTTCGAACATTCGCTTCTTGAAAAAAGCGGGTA
>CAZKTR010000606.1:0-2294 GCA_964555525.1 uncultured Pirellulaceae bacterium | reverse complement strand
GAAGACTTTGAAAAGGTACGCCAAACCTACCGCGACGAAAAATTCGGCTCGGATCCGGACAGCATGGAGAGCATCTCCACCAAGTATCTCAGCAGCAAGTTATCGCTTGGCAACTACGCCCCGTTCACGGATATCTGGATCGCGACGGGCCACGATCCGAAATTGGTAACCAACTATCGCCGCGCCCTCGACTGTCGAACCGGTCTTGGCAGCGTCAGTTATTCGATTGGCGACGGCCAATTCAACCGCGAAGTGTTTTGTAGTTTCCCGCACGACGTTGTGGGTACACGATACATCGCTGAAAACGCGACGCTCAACTTAGTTGTGCGCACTAAGACCAAGCATGGCAAAGGCCAGCGGGTGACGGCCAACGGAAACCGAATCGTGCTGACTTCACAGGCCAAGATGCAGCAGGATGACGTTGAGTTCATGCAAGTCATTCACGTCGATGCGATTGATGGCCAAGTCACTGCTGAAAAAGATGGCAGCGTTAAGATCGCTGGAGCGACGGATGTTCGGATTTACGTCGCCGGTTACACGGACTACCTGCCGGTTTATCCGAGCTTTAAAGGACGAGATTTCCAGGAGGACTCTCAGAAGACCGTCGGCGCTGCTGTAGCCCTAGGCTACGACGGTTTGAAACAAGCTCACGTTGCCGACGTGACCAAACTGATGGATCGTTGTCACTTGGAACTGGATACGACACCGTCTGGCATGACGACTGATAAGTTGATCAAACAAGAAAGTCGCGAACTGGAGAACCTTTACTTCCACTATTCACGCTACCTGCAGCTGAGTTGCTCACGTAACGCGCCGGTGCCATCGAACTTGCAAGGCCTCTGGAATGAAAGCCTCAAACCGTCATGGAACTGCGACTACCACACCGACATCAATCTCGCCATGAACTACTGGATGGTAGAAACTGCCAACCTACCTGGTTCGTTTCGGCCGTATGTCCAATTTATGAAAGTCGTCGCAGAATCGGGCAAACATAGCGCACGCGAAACCTTTGGCATCGATGATTCATGGAGCATGGGGCTCAATGGCAACATCTTTGGGTTCACCGGGCAAAATACGCATGGCCGCCGTAACCAACAAGCGGGTCATTGGCTGGCACAGCATTTGTTCGAACACTACGCCTTTGGAGGTGACAAGGAGTATTTGGAAGAGGTGTACCCGATTATGAAAGGAGCCGCCAAGTTCTTTGTTGAATACCTGGCTCCATGGAAAGATGGCACGTTGGTCGTCTATCCCACTTGGTCGCCGGAAAATGCCTACAGTGCAAACGGACGCAAAGTTGGCAAACACAACAAACAATGTTACGGGGCGGCTTGGGATCAGCAGATGGTCTTGAACCTGTTCACCGACTGTATCGAAGCGTCGTACATTTTGGATGCCGACGCGGAGTTCCGCGAAAAATTGCAGAGCATGATTCCCAAGCTCTGCCCTCAAAAAATCGGCAAACATGGGCAACTGCAAGAATGGCCTGACGACCGAGACGACCCCAAGAACACACACCGTCATATTTCTCATCTGATGGCCTTGCACCCCGGTCGTGACATCTCGCCGTTGACCACCAAGGAACTCTACGAAGCGGCATTGGTAACAATGAAGCATCGCGGCGACAAATCGACGGGTTGGAGCACGGGCTGGAAGACAAACTTTTGGGCGCGACTGCACGATGGCGACCGAGCACACAAGATCTACAAGTTCCTAACAGCTAAGCGGTCTTATCCAAACCTGTTTGACTTTCACCCTCCGTTTCAGATCGATGGAAACTTTGGTGGCGGTGCAGGCGTTTGTGAAATGTTATTGCAAAGCCACTTGCGCAGTGTGAAACCACAGGCCAACACGATCGCAGAAGCAGCCTTTGTGGCTTACCAAAAAGATGCCAACAACCCAAAGCATTTCATACCGGTTGTCCCGGACGAATCCTTGGCTGGCGCGCCTTACATATTGCACCTGTTACCCGCACTGCCAACAGCTTGGTCCAACGGCAAAGTCCACGGACTACGTGCTCGCGGCGGCTTTGAAGTCGACCTGCAGTGGAACGACAACCAACTGACCAAGGCCACGATCCGTGCTACGCGTGATAGTAGTTTTCGCATTTACTCAGACGGCAAACTCAGTGAAACCATTTCGCTCAAGCAAGGTCAGTCAACCGTTTGGCCTAAAACTGTTGGAAACAACAGAGATGGTGCCAAAAACGAAGCTTTGGCCAGTGGAGCCGAATTGTACAACCGCAAACGTGAAGCCTTTGCGAATCCCAAGGTAGACAATCCAGACCTTCCCAA
>CAZKTR010000605.1:0-2296 GCA_964555525.1 uncultured Pirellulaceae bacterium | reverse complement strand
GACGGATGAACATCGATGAAAAGACCGCTCAGATGGGGACGATCTACGGATACAAACGCATCCTGAAAGACCCTCGCCCGACCAAGAAATGGAAAACTCGGGTTTGGAAAGACGGCATTGGTAACATCGATGAACATTGCAACGGAGTGCGGGAATATCACGAAAATGTTGAACTGGTTAATCATTGTGATATTTTGAATGAGATTCAGCGATGGTTCATTGAAGAGACACGACTTGGTGTGCCAGTTGATTTTACTAACGAAGGTATTCGCGGCGTTTGTCATAGTGACGCGAGTAACTTTCCGACTCAGATTGGTGTCGGTGCGACTTGGGATAAGAACCTCGTCCGCCGAATCGGAGAGATTACCGCGATCGAAGGTAAGGCGTTGGGGTATTCAAATATTTACTCGCCGATTCTGGACGTGGTTCGCGATCCTCGCTGGGGCCGAACGATTGAGTGTTACGGCGAGTCGCCGTTTCATGTTGGTGAGATGGGGATTCAGCAGTGTCTGGGGATTCAATCCAAAGGCGTCGCGTCGACGGTTAAGCACTTTGCGACTTACAGCACTCCCAACGGTGGTCGAGACGGCAAGGGTCGAACCGATCCTCAAATTCCTTTCCGCGACATGCATGAAATTTTGATGCAACCGTTTGAGAAGGTGATCAAAGAAGCCAAGCCGAAGGGCGCGATGAGTTCGTATAACACTTACGATGGCGTGCCAGTGACAGGCAGTTCATACTTTTTGACGGATCTGTTGCGTGGCGAGTATGGGTTCAAAGGTTATGTGGTTTCCGATAGTGGTGCGGTCGATCGTTTGAAGTCGCAGCACAAAACCGCCAAGGATTGGAAAACGGCGATTGAGCACGCGGTCAAGGCAGGTTTGAACGTGCGTACAAACTTCCAAAAGACCGAAAAGTTTGTGCTTCCACTCCGAGAGCTTGTTGCCGAAGGGCGTTTGTCGGAAGAGCTGATCGATTCGCGGGTGGCGGATGTTTTGCGAGTGAAGTTTGAGTTGGGTTTGTTTGACAAGCCGTTTGCCGATGGTGAAAAGGTTACTGGCATTATTCACAATGCGGATCACGAAGCAGTCACGCTCGAGGCAGCTCGGAAAGCGATTGTTTTGTTGAAGAACGATGGCATGTTACCGCTTGATGAAAAAGCGTATGCCAATGTGTTGGTCACTGGTCCGTTGGCGGACGATCCGCTACCAATGATCAGTCGCTATGGCCCCGGTCGCTCGGACGTGATCACGCCGTTGGCGGGGATCAAGAAATTTCTTGGAGACAAAGCAAAGGTGACTCATGTGAAGGGTTGTCATTACTTTGATGGAAAGTTTCCCGGTTCGGACATCATGCGAATCCCACCGACGGACGCGGAGAAAGCCGAGATTGCCGATGCGGTGAAACTGGCCGAGCAATCGGATTTGATTATCGCTTGTGTGGGCGACACTCATGATACGGTTGGCGAATCCAAGTCGCGAGTTAGTTTAGATCTTGCTGGTCATCAGAATCTGTTAGTGCAAGAGTTAGCGAAAACGGGCAAGCCTGTGATTGTCGTGTTGATGCCAGGTCGAGCTACCTCGATTAACTGGATCGACCGAAACATTTCTGGTGTTATTTGTGCGTGGCATGGTGGAGAAAAAGTCGGCCAAGCGGTTGCGGAAACTTTATTCGGTGCGAATAACCCCGGTGGAAAGTTGCCGATCACGTTTCCTAAAAGCGTGGGGCAGATTCCGTTGGCCTTTCCGGCTCGCAATGGTGCGCATGGTGGTCAAAGCAAAGGCCATGATCCCAATGGCTGGGGTAAGTCTCGTGTGCTTGGTCCGCTGTATCCGCTGGGGTACGGTTTGAGCTACACCAAGTTTGACTACAAAAATCTTAAGGTTGATCCGGCAACTCCGACAGCGACCGATAAGATTACGATCACTTGCGATGTGACCAACACGGGCGATCGGGATGGCGATAGCGTGGTTCAGTTATACGTGCGCGATTTGGTTGGAACGATCACGCCTTACACGAAAATTCTGCGTGGATTCGAGCGAGTCGCGATTCCAGCGGGCGAAACTAAAACGGTAACGTTCGAGCTGGATCCTCAACGCGATCTTAAAACGATGGGCCCCGGCCATAAGTGGATCGTCGAACCGGGTGAGTTCGAGGTGATGATCTCCGAGTCATCGGCCGACGAAGCGGTCAAGCAAAAGGGTAGTTTTACGATCAAGAAATAGATCGACGAAGTGATTTTGATTTGCCGAGGGATTGATGGGTAAGAAAACGAATTGGGGCGTCAAGTGGGACG
>CAZKTR010000604.1:0-2307 GCA_964555525.1 uncultured Pirellulaceae bacterium | reverse complement strand
GAAGAAGCGCTGACGGAACTGGAAGCAGCGTTTCGCCGAGTCGACGCGAAGGTCCAACAGCAATATGGTAAAAGCGTCATCAGCAACCTCTACCGAAACGTCGGCGAAGTCGGTGAAGACACCAAGGGACCAGCAGAAATTACTCGCGGAGCACACGTCGGCAGCATTGAGATCGAGCTTACTCAACCCGACGAACGAGAGATCACGACCGACCAGCTGAATAAACTGTGGCGAGAAGAAATCCCCAAAATCGCGGGGACCGAGTCGCTAAAGTTTGATGTGAAATCGATGGGTCCTGGCGGAAGCGGGATCGAGTTCAAACTTTTGTTTGATGAAAGCAGCGTGGATTACATCGACCAAGCTGCCGAAGAATGCAAAGCGTATCTAGCCAAAAAAGTCGGCTTGTCGGATTTTGAAGACGACTCCAAGGAAGGCAAAGCTGAACTAACCATAGAGCTCAACGATCAAGGACGCACACTTGGACTAAGCCAGGCGATGCTATCCAACACCTTACGTTCAGGCTTTTACGGTGCGGAAGTCAAACGCGACCAACGTGGACGCCACGAAGTGAAATTGATGGTTCGCTATCCCTCGGACGCTCGCGAGGACATGGAAGAATTTGAGAAGATCCGGATCCAAGACAACGCGGGGATTGAACGACCACTCTTGGACGTCGCCACTCCGGTCCTCAAACCCGCACCGTCAAAAATTAACCGCCTGAGCCAACGTCGCAGCGTCACGATTTCAGCGGAAGTCGATAAAGACATAGCAAATGCCGCCACAATCATCGAAGAAATGAAAGCTGACTTTTTACCCGAGATGATCGACCGTTACCGCAAGGACTACGACGCCAAGTTATCAGTCAACTGGGAGGGCGAGGCGGCTCAGAACATCGAGTCCATGGACAGCATGATGAAAGGCTTCATCGTAGCGATGTTAGCGATGTACATTTTGCTGACGCTTCAATTTAGATCTTATCTTCAACCGTTGATTATTTTGGCCATCATCCCCTTCGGCGTATTGGGAGCCATTTTGGGACACGCGATCATGCAAGTCAATTTATCGCTGTTCTCCTTCTTTGGTTTGATCGCGCTCACTGGCGTGGTGATCAACGACTCGATCGTATTGGTCGACTGCATCAACCGCGAGATCCGTAGCGGCTTGCCGTTGTTGGACGCATTAATCAGCGCGGGCAAACGGCGATTCCGACCGATCATGTTGACCTCCTTCACCACCGTTGCCGGTCTATCACCGATGCTGTTCGAGACATCGCTGCAAGCACAAGTTCTGATCCCCATGGCGATTAGCTTGGTCTTCGGACTGATCACCGGAACGCTATTGATCTTGATACTTGTACCGATCTTCTATTACTTCTACGGAACCATGCTGGCCTTCTTCGGCATTCCCTTATACCCCGACGACTCCGAAATCGAGGCGATGGGGTAGGTTTAGGCGGGAGGAGGCTGAAGACCGGAGGGAAGATGTAGCTGCATCTCGCCAGAGTGCAGGATCCTACGGCAAAGCAAATCACTCGGTTCAACCACGAAACACACGAAAGACACGAAATTTCACGAATCACCTTTTTCGTGTGTTTCGTGTATTTCGTGGTTCAAAATTTAACGACCAGCAGACGTAAACACAAACAGAAAGCTCAGGCGTTACAATGTCCTGACACGAGGTGGCATTCACCGAACGGTCTGACCATGAAACGATTCAGCATTAGAACACTGGGAATCCTTACCGCAGTTTTGTGCCTGTTTCTTACATTGAATGTGATTCCATGGCGAGCAAAATATACAATCTACATCGATGACGGCCGATCTTACTTCCCAATTGTGGAACGATATGGGTGGCCCTACGCTTACTTGCACAAATACGTCGACAAAAACTTGCCTAACGATGTCACTCGATGGAGTGTGGTCGACGACAATCGACTTTTTCACGCTCTCGACAACATCGTCATTTGCACTGCTCTTGCTTTGCTAGTTACCTTCCTAATTGTTCGTGGGTTTCGCTATTTCAAGAACCGCAAATCCAGACAATTGTAATACGACCGATGCACGCGGGTCTAAACTTGCGAGTGGCTCTGAAGTGGTTAAAAATTCGATCCGACTCGCTGACCACAGACTTTACCCGACTTAACCAATATGCTTGACATACAACCCATCGAACGTCAGGTCATGCAAATGCTGCTTGCTGGCGACCATCCAACGCTGAAAGCACTGCGGCAACAGTTCGAGCGTAGCTTTGTTACGGACCGCGACTTTACAGGTCTAGGCTTCTTTACTTCGTTCAAGGTACGCGATG
>CAZKTR010000603.1:0-2307 GCA_964555525.1 uncultured Pirellulaceae bacterium | reverse complement strand
CTTAGTTGCCGTCGATGATAAACGGTTCGGATGTATTCATCAGTTCTGGGGCTTCTTCGTCCAGGTCGCCGAGCCCTGTTACGAACCGAAGGTCGTTCATCGTCCGTTCGGTTTCTTTCATGCTGTTGGCGACCGCATCGATTTGCCCGCTAATGAATTCGGGATCTTGACGATTCACAGAGATTTCAGCGAGTGACTTAATCTTGTTTTCGACGCGTTCAAGTTCCAACGATACAAACTGATAGTTGCTCTGGGCTTGTTCGTAGTTTGCCAAGCGTTCCTGAAGAGTCGCTTTGTTATCCAAAAGCGTTCGACGAATTTTTGCGTTATGCGATGAGTTATCGTTATCGCCCAGGTCCGTCAGTCGAGTTTCGATTCGGGCCAGATCACCACGAATTCGCCCGTCAGAAACAGTGTCAAAGAACTGGTCGAGCGTATGTTGCGAAAACAGAAGCCTTAGATACACCCAAAGCAAGCGATCTAGTCCGCGAGTTTGTAACGACTCGAGTCGTTCATCGGGAAAATGATCAGTAGGGGTTTTAAGATCCGTCGCGATTTGGCCAAGTCGTTGGCAGCGATTTCGAAGTGAGGTATAGCGGGCGTATTGTTTCTTCGGTAGTGTCTGTTTGATCTTTGCAAGTACTTCTTGATTTTGCATTGATGATGCTTGTCGGCCGTCCTTTGCTTCCTGAGCGTTCACATAGGATTGAAACTTCGGGTGTGTGCCCAGTAGGCCCAAGTAAGCCGCTTCTCCTGCCAACACGAGCGGCATAGTAATGTCTGGTCGACCACTGAGCGCAGCAAATCCCATCCCGCCAGCGAATAGCAGCAGGTTCCATTGGTTCAAAAAAGCGGTCTTGATGTACTTGAGCATTTAAACGGAAGTATTCAGTGGGGAGGCGTCATAGCGGCAATGATCATAGCCAGAGATCAGTTTAGCACACGGTTAAGGTTTTTGCTTCTGGTTTGGGTTTCAATCGATCGGCTAAAAAACTCTACTCCAACCCAGCTTTTTTTAGGGCCTCTTCTGCCGCAATCAAATCTCGAACAAAGTAAACGGTGTCTTGGAACTTTTGTTCGCGTTGCATCTCAGCAGCATTTCGATTCGGCGGTTCGACTTCCAGTTCGCGAGCCATGGTGCCGGGTGAACTGCTGAGCACGTAGACGCGGTCCCCCAAATATACAGCCTCTTCGATCGAGTGCGTTACAAAGAACACCGTCGCCTGCACCTTGCGCCACAAGCTGACCAGCAAGTCTTGCATACTCAGTCGGGTTTGTGGGTCGAGTGCTCCAAAGGGTTCGTCCATCAGGATGACTCTTGGTTTTAGAATCAAGCTTCTGGCGATCGCGACGCGCTGCCGCATTCCGCCCGAAAGTTCGTGAGGGTATTTGCCTTGATCGTCTTTGACGTCCAGTCCGACTTGTTCAATCCAGTGTCGTCCGAGTTCTTCACGGATTTTCCGAGGGACTCCATGGCACTCGAGTCCGAACGTTACGTTGTCTAGGACGGTGCGATGATCAAAGCTGGTATAGTCTTGAAAGACCATACCTCGATCGGCGCCGGGGCCGGATACTGGTTTTCCGAGTACCGAAACACTTCCTGTTGTTGGTGGATGTTGAGGTTCAAGTCCGGCGATCAGTTTCAGGATCGTGCTCTTGCCGCAACCACTGGGCCCCAGCACTCCAATGAACTCTCCTTCGGTGGGCTCGTCTCGAACAACAAACGACAGGTCCTTGATTGCGGTAAAGGCATTAGACTGTCCAGCGTTGTACGTTTTGGTGACGTTTTTAAATTCAACGACTGGCGTTCCTTCGGTCTTTTGCAACGATTGCTCTGTGTCGACGACCTTGCCGACGCCAACTTGTGTTGGCGATTGAGTTTCGTTTTTTGTGTCATCACTCATGGTCGCCACTCCGATTTCTCACCGCGCTTGGGTTTGGGAGGACCCGTATCATCGGAATCGCTTTCAACGGGGCCATCGGCGACCAGCAACTGGTCAAAAGGCGGTTTGGGGTTAAAGAGCATCGACTTGAAGTCGTCTGCACGATGCGAGAACCAACGTACAATTTGAAGTAGCCAACCGTTGCCGCCGTATTTGTGTGGGAACAAGCCTTTTTGGAAAGTAAACAGCACGCGATCGATCAAAAAGGCGACGACCGGAATGATCAAAATGATCAAGTAAATATGAGCTCTTGGACCTCGGCGTTGCGAAGTCAAAATTAGGTTCCCCAAACCTCCCGACTCGTCACCTAGCTTGATCGTTTCGGCCAACATGATGTAGCCGAAGGCGAGTCCGAATAGCAGCC